>NZ_JBEXLC010000017.1:0-30876 GCF_040609795.1 Nocardia sp. NPDC004604 | reverse complement strand
GAGTATCGGGCGATCGGCGCGAGTGTAGCGGCCACTGGTGTGGGACTCGCGCTGTTCGCACTCGCGGGTAACCCGACGATGGCATGTCTAGGCATGCTCATGGTCGGCGCGGCCGGCGGCATCTTCGATGTCGCGTTTCTCTCGGCACGGCAACGGTTTGCCGATCCCTCGTCCTACGGTCGCGTCGTCACCGTTTCGAGCGCGATCAACCTCGCTGGTGCACCTGTCGGTGCGGCCGTCGTCCCAGTACTGCTCGCACTGGACGGCGGCGACCGCACGGGCACCACAGCATTGATTCTTGCCGGCACGGCCGCTGTGCTCCTCGCCGCGGTTGTCTGGGTGTTTCCACCGCGCCGGGATTGAAGTACTGGCGCCTCCAAAACTCCCGCGCCAGGCGTTGGCCACAGGGCAGAACACGTCATGTGGGATTCGGGGTCGTTGCCCCCGCTCAGAACTGACCTGCCGACGTGGCGAGAGTGCGCCGCATTGCCGACGGCGGCTACTCGACGCTGCTGGTGCCCGACTCCCGCAGATGCAACCGGCGCCCGGCCCCATGCTGGCCACCGTTGCGGCCCTGACCGACCTGCGTGTGGGCACGTGGGTGTACGCCTCCTCGCTGCGCCCGGCTGCGGCGTGGGAAGCGCACTCGCTGTCGCTCCTGACCGAGGGTCGCTTCGAGATGGGCATCGGCTACCAGCAGATGGGGAATCGAGGACGAGCTGCGCGACAAGGGAATGCCCGCCGTACCGCCGCCGTCCCCTCCGCCACGATCGACAGTGCCTGGTAGGCGCGCGGACTGAGCACGCACGCCTGGGCACACCACCACGCGCCGGACCGGCAGCGGGCGGAATTGACGGTGAGCAGTCGAGATATCACGACGCGGCGCGAGGGCTCAGGGCCCGAATGGCTACCCGGTGACGTGCGCGCGAAGCGATGCCACAGCAGCTTCGAAGTCGGCAAGCTCTTCTTCGAGCGGTGTGGCTATACGGACACCTGCCACGCGTCCCGGCTCGGCCGGATCGAAGGGGCGGGTGACGAAGCCGTAGGCCAGAAAGGTGTCGGATACCCGTTTCGGTTGCGGTGTGACGAGAAACCGGAAATGCGTGGGCGACGGTGTCACCTCGCCGATCCCGGCGTGACGCAACTGCGATTCCATTCGATCAGCGCAAAAGCGCAGCCGCAGAGTCGATTTCGATACCCAGCTGGCGCCGGCCGAACTATCGGAGCCGTCCAGCGCCGCGACGGCCACCATCGAGTCCAGCAGGGACAGCGGCCAGGTCATCATGCGGCGGGCCACCCCGCGCCGCAGCTGGGCATGCCGAGTCCAGAGCGCACCGCACCGCGCGCCGCCGATCCCGAATACCTTTGACGGGCTGCGCAAGACGATCACGTTCGGCAGGTCGATTCCCAGCATGGCATCGGCGGGATCGGCGAGGAAGTCGATATATGATTCATCGACCACCAGGACGGCTTGCGGATAGTCGACACACGCGCGAGCCAGGTCCACCGTGCTGATTCGGACCCCGGTGGGATTGCACGGATTCGACAGCACCACGTATCTGAAGTGGCGCATCCCATCGCGGAGGCGCTCGAGCCGATCCTCGGGCGTGTCGGAGACGGTGAGCACGTGCGGCATGAGATGTGTGGTGAACGCCTTGATGATCTCCGTGTAGTCCGGTGCGATGACGGCGGTTTCGTCGGGCGGCAGTACGGCAGCCAACACTCCGATGAACTCACTGATTCCCCGCCCCACGACGAGATGGGCGGGGTCGACTCCGAGGTACTCCGCATAGGCGTGTCGGAACTGTCCTTCGGCCTCGTATGGGTGCGCTCGCAGCATCCTCGGATCGAATGCCGCCAACACCGAGCCCACACCCGCAGGTGGACCCAGTCGATTGACGCATGTACCGAGGTCTATCACCGCGTTCGCGACCGCCGTCGGAAGCCCGCGCAGATCACCACCCTGCCGCTCGGCCGATATCGTCAGGCTATCGATTACAAGTTCAAACTGCGTCACGTGCCAGCCTCACCCTTCTTCTGTGCGCAGGCCGAGTAAGGCCCGCACAGCTGTGTGGGCCTGTGCAGCCGACGCTTCGATGGTGGCTCGGCCACTCGAAATTCGAATGCAAGGACCTGTCACCGCAAGGTTCGCAGTCTGCTCCCGCAACAACATCCGCAACAACCACGAACTGCAGCACAGACTCAGCTATTCCGCGCCGCGGCGGATGTTCCGGACGCGAATCGTCTCTAGCCTTCCCCTATGGGGCTGGAAGGCAGGCACGGAACATCAACGGTATCCGCATCGGCGGCAGACGGGCGAGTGGTGGTGGAAGTCGACTGCAACGGCAAGATCCTCAGCACATGGTTCGCACCGGAAGCCCGAGAACTATCGCCCGCTGCACTCGGGGATGCCGTCACCTGTGCCGCCCGGGCGGCTGCCAGCAGGGCAGCGCACGCATCAGGGGTGGCCATGCTGACCCTTACGCAGTTGACAGTTCGTGATCGTACCGCCATTACCGAGTACACCTACGAGATGTCGAAGCTCGTCGAGGAATACGGCGGAGAAATCCTTGCCGTATCGAACGGTAATGGCGAGTGTGTCGAAGGAGCCTGGCGCACGAGCACCCTCGCGAACCCCGATACCGTCATCCTGCTGCGCTGGCCACATTCTGCCGCGTTCCACGAGTTCTATCAGTCGACGAGTTATGCGCCTCTTGCCGTCCGACGACGGCGGGCCGCAGACAGCCACATCCTGTTGTTCGACGACATCTGACGGCAGAAAAGGTCCTCGACGACCGCACCCTTCTGATGAATGTGTCTGAGGTGCAGGTGGATTCACACCGCCGAAACCCATGGCGGTTTGCGGCGACGACCCGGACGGACACGTTGTAGCGCAGACCCGCTCGCTGCCCGAGTGAGCCGCACGCAGTCTGCCCGGGAACGCGACTGCGGCAGCTCGGGGTTGCCACGCATGCCTCGGTCACCTCTCGGCAGGATCCGAAGAAACGACATCGCCACACCAGGCGACGATGCCATCTGAACGCGCAACCACCGCCCCCGCGACGGGCAACCCTCCTGTCGTCCACCACCTTCCGTCGAGGTCGCGCAGGTGGCCGCGGACGGCTGCACACCCGACCGTGCTGTCAGGTCTCGCGATGCGGGATCGGCCCATACCGGCCGCCATCAGGAGTCGTCAGAAACGACGTCATGGGTCACCGCTGGAGCAACAAACCGGTGCCTCGACAACCAATCGCACAGAAGTCGCCTACGCTGGCTGACCAGAAAATCCGTCGCTGCGCTGCCATGATGAGTCGAATCGCCATGGACACCAACCGAACTGTCGACACGAGCTCGACAGCGCGACCGCGTCGGAGGTGAGCGCCGCTGAACGCCAGCACGCGAGCCCCCTCCCCCGGGACAATCCCAATCAGGAGGACTCGTAGGCCTTTTGGCGGATGTCGACGCGGTCGGCCACAGGTAGTCTCTGCCGAAGAGCTTCGCCCCCGCCGCGTCCCGGTAGGGGGCGGAGCCTCGGGATGGCCGGCCAATAGTGCGGCGGTGAGCAGAGCGAGTAACTGCAGAATCAGCCCTGCCAATACACGGGACGCGACGATCGGGCCGGTGGTTCGCGCGCCGAAGGCGAGGATCGATACCACGTAGAGGACCGCCGCGAATACCGAGATCAGACCGGCACATGCCAGCAGACGCGCGAACCGGCGGATAGTCGCGCTGACGCGGATACGGCGATCGCCCACCGACTTCAGCAGATAGCCGAGGAAAGCGCGGCCACGACGGTCAGTTGCATCTGCGCCGACGTCGGCAATCCATTGCGACAGCGTGCCAGGCCCCAGCACCAACTATCAAGTGCCCCAACACAAGTGCAAGGCATGTGGCGTCCGAAACGCGGCACTGCGAGCGGGAATCGGCGCAGCATATCCGTATGAATGCGGATATTTTCGATCTATCGGCTGCGTAGCGTACAGGACGCCTCAAGGCGATGACACGCTCAGAAAATCGGAGTTGATATGAGAAGCGGAAAAGCTATTACAGTTTCTGTGGCAGCTACTGCAGCTTTGGCGGGTGGAGCAGTGGCGCTAGGGTCCGGCACCGCAGCAGCTGCCTCCTACAACGGCGCGTGCGGCGCCGGCTACTCCGTCATCGATCACGCTGATCTCCAGGGCGGCACAGTCTTTCTTACATACAAGGATGGCTGGAATTGTGTTGTGACCGTTAGAGACCAGCCCGGTGCAGCCATTCATATGATGGCTGAAATTGTTTCCAGCGCTGATCCCGGCAATAATCACATCGACGAAGGAAATTACACAACCTACGCAGGTCCGGTATATGTTAATGCCCCGCACACATGTGTGACCTGGGGAGGGCAAATTCAGCCGCCTCCCCCCTACCAGGGTGGAAACGCTGTGATTCGCGGCGGTCACTGCGGATGATGGCAGCCGGGACCCTCGTTGCCGCCGACCAGCCGTAAGTATTTGAGCTACCGAGGCACCGGGCTGGACCACGGCGGACCAAAACCAGGCGTTGGTCCGGTCACCGCCTTAGCTTATGATTTTAACCTCGGGCGGTCGCTGGTTTACCCCGGTACTCGTGGCGCGGTGGCGGTTCTCCGTCCTCTGAATTGACGCGGAGGACGCGATCGAAGCCAACAACCGTCCCAGAACGACACCCAGTCATGATCACGGCGGTCCCCGAATAGTGGCGTTGCACCCCGGCCGATTTCACCCCCTTCTTCAGGAAACCGGTCTCATCGGCGACCACCACCGCCTCGGGGTCACCGAGGTGGTCAACCACTAGGCGCGCACATCATCGCGGACCCCGTCGACGTCCCCGTCCGCCTTAGGCAGCAGCCGCTGCATCCCCTCCAGGCCCACCTCACCAGCACGCTCGGCCAGTGTCCACCCGTTCTTACGTTCCAAACCCGCCAACAGCCCCGATACATATTCACGCACCCAAGCCCGCGGCTCCGACCGCGCGAACCGGCCCCCAACCCGCAACATCAACGAATCCAACTCGGCCACAACACCACACACCAGATCTACCAGCACCAACTCACATAGGTGTCGTTGCAGTACTAGCTAGGCCGTGCACTGGTTTTCGAACACTGCGTCACCGGTGTGCCCGCCGAGGACCAGAGCCGTGTGTAGTGTCCGTCGAAGATAGCTTCCTATCAGCCGAGAACGACCCGCTGAATCGCCGGGTTGAACATGACTCCCTATTTGGGGTCGCTCTCGTCCGCGCGAATCCCCGCCTCGCAGAGCTGATGTCGGAATTCGTGCATTGGCGCTGCCTTCTTGGACGCTCAACCGTCCGGGGCGGAAGGACTTCCCCCTGACGCGTCTGTGCGTGAACGCAGGACCCATTGTGCGGCCGATGGGTCCGCAAAGCCTTTTGAGAACAACGCAAGGTGCGAGTAATGGATAGAATCGAGCCCGATCTGGACGGTCCCGACGCGGCGGAACACCGCCGAATCGATCACGATGGTTCTGCCGCGGAAGGCTCCGGTAGACTGGCGCATGGGATCGCCACCCAGTTTTCAAGGCGCAGGATAGGCAGGAACCCGCCCTGTGCGGCGACGGCCGCCGCAGCGCTGTCGGTACTGGTCGGAGTGGTGGCCCTGTGGGGCTTGGGACGAGACGATCACTTGGACAACACCGTGCCGGCGTCGAGCGTTTCTACGCTACATGGCATCGATGACGCAATCTCCCAGTTCGACCCGACACCAGTGAGCGGCAGTGTCACTGGGTCGGGATCACCGAATGAGGTGCCGGCGCTGTCCGGCATCCCGACCGACCTGGCTCTCACAGATCCAGCCAACACCACGGAAGAACCCACGACAGGTGCTGTCAACGCCAGCGATACGACGACGGGCGCGGCCGCCACTGCCCTCGACACGACCACGACTCCAGAGAACAGCGCATCTGTCAGTGTGAGTGCGAGCGTGGGCTTTTCGCTGTCACTTGCCCCTCCCACTGCTGCGAATTCCACCACCGATCAAACAGTGGTGACCACCAGCCAGGATTCTGTAACCACTACCGCAGCCGTCACTACGACCGTCACGACCACGCAGCCGCCTCGTCCTACGACACAGACCAATACGACGACAACGCAGACCGACACCCCAGCCGCCACTCGGACCGCGACCGTCACGACGACGCCGGCTCCCACGGCCCCGAGCCACTCCACCACGGTGTCCACCGCTGTCACGACAACCACTGCACCAGCCAGGACCACCACGCCCTCCGCAACGACGCCCCGCCATACGACGACGACCGAGCAGGCCCCACAGACGCGGCCCACGGTGGCTCCGACGCCGACACAGAGGGTTACGTATCCGCCGACCATCACTCCGAAACACCCGTGACTCTGCCTGGCGTGCCAGTCCCGCGCATTCGCCGAATCAGGCAGTCGGACGGTAATATTCCGAAGCTATGAACACTCTGATGCAGCGAATTTGCTGTCAAACGAGTGTCCTAACGGGCATTGGGACACTGTATCCCAGCGAAATCGCTCCATAAGGTGGCTGTTACGGGGTAACGGCAGAAGCGAACGGTTGCGATGACACCCGATCTCCGACACCTGTTCTATAGAGCCTCGAATCCGACTCCTGCCCTGCGGCGTTGACCGATGCGTGGCGATGCGTGATGACAAGATGCGCGAATGATCGAAGAAGATCCGAAGGAACTCGTCCGCCGGGGTTACAACGCACTGTCCGACCGCTACGACGAGGCATTCGGCGGTGGCACCAAGTACGAGGCATGTCTGAGGGAGTTGGATCGGCACGTCATTGCTGCGGGGACTGTTCTCGATCTCGGTTGCGGTTCCGGAATGCCGGTCGCCCGGACGCTGGCGAACAGCGGCCGCCGGGTGATCGGTGTCGATATCAGCGATGTTCAGATCGAGAAGGCCCGTGCGCTTGTTCCGGCGGCTGAATTCATCTGTGCTGATGCGGCGACAATCCACTTCGAACCGGGATCGTTCGACGCCGTCGTCTGTCTCTACGCACTCATCCACATGCCACTGGACGAGCAATCCCTATTACTGACCAGAATTGCCGAGTGGCTGCGACCGAACGGATGGTTCGTCGCCACCACTGGCCACGACTCCTGGACAGGAATAGATCCCAACTGGCTCGGCGGAGACGCAACCATGTGGTGGAGTCAGGCCGACGCCGCTACCTACCGATCCTGGCTCACGCAGGCTGGTCTCACGGTTGTCGGTGAGGAATTCGTCCCGGAAGGAACCAGCGGACACACCTTGTTCTGGACAGTGAAAGAACCTCATGGGACTCCCCCGAGCGCGGTCACTACTAGGTAACCGCGTCGAAAGACGCTGCCGGAAACGGTAATTCGCGGACATCGGCACGACGGTCTCCAGCCGCTGAGTCCGGCGCGCCACGTGATCGAGCATTTCCTGCCGCACGTCGACCACGTCCGAACGCCCCTGCGTATCGAGCCGCTGCACCACCTGCACTGCCCGAATACCGGTGCCGGGCCGATTTCTCAGCTGAAAGACGGCGGGCACCAAGGGATGTAATCGGAGCTGATACCGAGCGATCTCGTGCATTGCGACAGGGCACATAATTCAAACGCTTTCAACAACCACTGCGTTCATTTGACTGGTCGAATTTGTCGTAGGACGATCGGAAGGCGTGGATTCCAAAACTCGTACCGCCTGAGCCTGTGCAGCGGAGGAATTCGCGTGGGCTGACACATATCGACGCATATCTGCCGGTCAGTCGAAACATGTTTATCCAGCATCGAAGGCCACGGCCGTGAGCTCAACGGACGTAGACATGGTCAGCACAGCAGACCTGGAGGTAGGCAATCTTGGACGTCTATGAAGCGGTCACGAGCCGCCGGGCGGTACGTGGATTCACCAGCCAGCCTGTCCCGATGGAAGTGCTGGAGCGCGTGCTGGCCGCCGCGGCTTGGTCCCCGTCCGGATCCAACCTCCAGCCGTGGAACTCCTACATACTGACCGGTGCGCCGCTTGCCGAGCTCAAGAAGCTCGCCGGCGAGCGCGTGGCCGCAGGCGACCCCTGGGACGAGCGCGAATACGAGATGTACCCGTCCGCATTGAAATCCCCCTACAGCGAGCGCCGAGCCGCCTTCGGCAGAGAGCGTTACGGCGAACTCGGTATTTCGCGCGAGGACATGGAGGCCCGCCAGCGGGCAGCTGCCGCGAACTGGGACTGTTTCGGCGCACCCGCCGCCCTGTTCTGCTACATCGACCGCGACCTGGGCCCACCCCAGTGGGCAGACGTCGGCATGTATCTGCAGACAGTCATGCTGCTGCTGCGCGCCGAAGGGCTACACAGTTGCCTGCAAATGGCGTGGTCGGTCTACCGCAAGACCGTTGCGGAGGTCGTGTCACCCCCGGACGAGCTCATTCTCTTCTGTGGCATGTCGATCGGGTTCGAGGACGTCACGGTGGGTTACGCCCGCACAGGGCGGGCGCCGCTCGACGAGACGGTCACATTCGTCGAGCGCCGGGCGGCAGATGAAGGCCGTCGGCGTATCAGCGGCCCCAGCGTCGCGGATTACGTCACAGACAGCCACGAGTGATGTCGATGGCGGGCACACGGCTGGGTCGGAAGCCGAGTCTCCCTACTGCTGGCCGATTTGCATTTCTTCAGCTCGAGCTTCAGCTGACCGACCGAGATGGCCTCTCGCGCTTGGACGTGCACGAGCCGACCAATAACCGGCGCATCCTGGGTTCAGCTCGCTGAAGCTACCCGCCGGTCGCGGCGTGCCTCGAGCTCGTCGTCCTCGACGACGACGAGCATCGGTTGGCCAGGGGTGCACACCATCGTGACGAGAAAGCGCAGCGGGATGTCGGAGCGGTTGTTGGCGTCCGAGTAATGGATTACATCTCCGCCGGGTTCCCAGAACGCCTCGCCGGCCTTGATGGCCCGGGGCGGCTCCCCTTCCAGCTCGAACAGCATTTCGCCGTCCAACACGTAACCGAATGACGGTCCCCCGGGATGGCGGTGCGGGGGCGCCCCGGGATCGCCGGGCGGCCACTCGACCACAACGGTCATCACTTCGGCGTTCGGCGGTAGAAAAGGCGGGGTGACGCTCTGAATCAGGGTCAGCACGTTTTGCAAACGCGCTTCGATCTCTTGCTGTTTCGACATGGATGTCCGCCTTACTGATCAGATCGCTGCGCCGCTGTCGGCGGCGTCGGCCCGGCTGGTCCGCCCGGACCTGCCTATGCGGTAACCAGGCTGTTCAAGGAGAGCGGTGTTCCGAAGTAACCAGCGTGTGGGTCGACGACGACTGTCTTGGCTTCGCCTTCTCGGGCCAGAACGGCACGGGCCATCTGTTCGAAGGAGATCTTCTCAGGCCCTCCGATGTTCTCGATGTCATCCAGTGGTTCGCCTTCAGCCACTCGGGCGACCTCGGCCGCGACATTGTCGACGGCGATGGGCTGTATCAGCGCGTCTGGTACGCGCACTTCGTCGCCAACCGTCATCGAGGCTGTGATCGCGCCGGTGAACTCGGCGAACTGGGTGGCGCGCACGATCGAGTAGGGAATATCCGATTCTTGGATAAGCTTCTCTTGGGCGACCTTCGCCCGTAGGTAGCCGCTTTCCGGTAGCTGGTCGGCACCAACGATCGACACCGCGACGTAGTGCCTGACGCCCGCGGCCTTCGCGGCAGCCTCCAAGTTAGCGGTCGATTTTGTGAAGAACTCCATCGCGGGATCGTCGTCGAACGAGGGTGAGTTGGATACGTCGACAACCACGTCGGCACCGGTTAGAGCGTCGGCGAGGCCTTCCCCGGTAAGTGTGTTGATGCCAGTCCTAGGCGACGCCGGCACCGCCTCGTCGCCGTGGTCCCTCAGTTTGTCAACCACTTTTGACCCCAGGACACCTGTGCCACCAATCACAACGATCTTCATGGCTTTCCTTTCCGGATCTCTACCGGGGCATATGAAGCCAGCCGGTTACAAGTGACAACCTGCGTGCACGCGATTTACTTGGTGATCCGCAATATTGGCGTAGAACCAGGCTAAGCCGTCCATGGTGGGTTCCACAGCGAAGATTGCCAAAAACCTGCTTCCTAATGGACTCCGGCACGATCGGAAAGCACGTGGATCTTCGATCCGGCTTTGCCGCGGTCGACCTGGCTCGGCACGACCGCCGAGGGTCTGACCGGGCAGGACGGCGATCGTCCCGCGCTTTCCGTGGATCATGTCACCGCGACTGTACAGCCGGGGGCTACGTCGGAATGTCCCAGATCACGTCGCTGTTGGACTGGGCATGCGTGCGGTCCGGTGAACCATGTCGCGCCATTGCCGGAGGGGGCGTCTTTCGATCTGGGAGCCTCGTTGGGCACGCCATTCGTGACCGCGCACCGGGTGCTGACCTCTGGGGTCGTGTCGCGGCTTGCGCCCGGCTCGCTGGCGGGGCAGGCCGTGCTCGTCGCCGGCGCCGTCGGCAACGCCGCAATCCAGTTGGCCCGCTCGGCCGGGGCGACCGTGATCACGACCGTGAGCTCCGACCGAAAGGCCCGCTCGGCGCGAGCGGCCGGGGCGCACCATGTGGTGAACTATCGCGAGGGCGACACCACGGCCGCGATCAAGGCGATCGCTCCCGAGGGCATCGATCTGGTCGCCGAGGTAGCCCCGGCCCCCAACGCCGCGCTGGACCTGGCCGTGACCAGAGTGCACAGCACGCTCGCGGTCTACGCGGACAACGGCGGCGACGAACTGGTCTTGCCGCTGCGGGTGACCTTCCGCAGCGGCCCGAAACTTGCTGCGACAAAACAGGATTCACGCCGCCAGCATGCCGGAACACCGAAATCCGACCGGTGGGGCCCCGCCTCCGCCGCGGCGTCCTAGGTCACCGCCCCCGCGCGATCGCCGCCCAGACCGGGCGGTCAGCCCGACCACACTCAACCGTCCCGGACACTACAGAAGGCTACCTGCGGGTGACTTTGGGCAGGCCCAAGCCGACCTCGGAAACCATGTCCCGCATCACCTCGTTGACGCCGCCGCCGAATGTGATCACGACATTCCGTTTGGCATGAACGTCCAGCGCTTTCAGGGCCCGCGCGGTGGATGGGTCGCTGAGGTCTCCCCAGGCATAGATGATGTCTTCGGCGATGCGCGCGACACGTTGCACCCGAGTGGTGTGGAAGACCTTGGAGGCCGCAGCGTCCGCCTGACTGGGCCCGTCCGGTCCGGTCGATGCCACTACCCGCCAATTCATGACATCGTTGACCTTCAGCACCGCGAGAATCTCGCCCAGGCACTCCCGTACATCGTCTCGATCGAGCGCCCCTGATGAGACGGCCCACTTGTGCACCAGATCGTAGATGGCGGCGATCCGGCCGGACGGGCTGAGCATTACCCGCTCGTGATTGAGCTGGGAGATCAGATATTTGACGCCTCTGTTCTCCTCGCCGACCAACATCGATGCCGGTACCCGCACATCGTGGAAATAAGTGGCGTTTGTGTGATGCGCTCCGTCGAGTGAAATGATCGGGGTACAACTGAAGCCCGGATCTGCGGTGTCGACGATCAGTATCGACAAACCGCGGTGCCGCGACTCGGCGGTGCCGGTTCGAGCGGCCAGCCAGATGTAGTCCGCGGTGTGTCCGCCGGTCGTATAGGTCTTCTGGCCGTTGATGAGGTAGGAACCGTCGCTTTGCTTCTTCGCGATGGTCGACAGCGAGAACAGATCAGTGCCGGCATCCGGCTCGGTGTAGCCGATCGCGAATTCGATTTCGCCACGCAGAATTCCGGGCAGAAACCGCTCTTTCTGCTCGACTGTTCCGTAACGCAGCAGCGTCGGGCCGACGGTCTGCAAGGTGACCGACGACAGCGGGATACTCGCCCGTACCGCCTCGGATTCGAAGATCTGCTGTTCGAGCGGGCCGAATCCCTTGCCCCCGAACTCCTTCGGCCAACCCACCCCCAGCCAGCCGTCTTCGCCCAGCTGTCGCACAATCCGTTTCGCCACCATGCCGTGCCGGTCGTCCAACAGCGTCCGCGCATCCTCTTCGCTTACGAGAGTTTCGAAGTACGAACGGATCTCGCGCTGCAATGACTGCTGTTCCGGTGTCAGACCTATGAACATCGGGTACCCAACCTCCTGAGATTCTGCCTCTCACCGCCGCAGTGCCGGACCACGTCCTTGGCCAGTGAGAAGTACCTGTGCATCGGATAGGTGACGTCGACACCCAGCCCCCCGTGCAGGTGGTGGCACATCTGCATCGCCGCGCGGCCCTCTGCGGCAAACAGGAAAAGTGCCGCGTCCAGTTCGGTGCTCGCACAGCCGCCGTTGTCGACAGTCCAGTTGCAGAACAACGACACCGATTCCAATGCGGTGGCAAGAACATAGACGTCAGCGATCTCTTGTGAGGCTGCCTGGAATGTCGACAGTGGGCGCCCGAACTGAGTTCTCGACCGCAGGTGCTCGGCAGTGAGTTTCAGTGCGCCGCTGAGCAGCCCGCTCGCATAGGACAGGAAGACCGCACGATAGAGGTCGGCGTACAGTTCCTGTGCATCGGCATTCACGGACAACAGCGTTGTGCATCGCGCGTCGGCGAGCTCGAATTGTATATCGACGGGGGCGTCGGCTTGTTCAGTGCCCAGTGAACATTCGATCGCGGTCGCGGTTGTCGTCTGGTCATCGATATCGACCAGAACCGGTCCGCTCGCGGTGGGCGCGAGAAGCCACCGTGCCTGCTGCGCGTGTGGAGCAGCAGCGAATCGACCGGTGATCGTTTGACCTTGCGCTCCCGGATCGGCTGTCGTCGTGGGGAGTTCACCGCCGCCCGCGATACCCGCACTGACTGCCGTCACCTTTCCGTCGAGCACGCCTTTGCACCAGTCGGTGATATTCGCGCTCGGTGATCGCGAGGCGACCAGCCCGGCGATGCCCGCTCCCAACAACGGCGTTGTGAGAGCGACTTCGCCCAGGGCGCGAGCCACGATTCCCACTTCGACAGCCCCCAGACCGGCGCCACCGAATTCCTCCGGGAACCCCAGCATGTGCAGGCCGCCATCGCACAGCATCCCCCACGCGTCGGCAGGAGTCGGTTCCCGCGAAAGCACACCGCGGACTGCCTCGTCGACGGCGAACTGTGTCTCATCGAATCCGAAATCCATTTACCAGCCTTCTCGATAGAACAGACGTAAATCGGCCGCGCATCAGGCGCGTGCGAGCGATACCGTCGAATGAGCAGGTATCGGGGATCCAGCCGAATGTAGGCGCGTGCTGAGCGCTCTCACTGCGAGTGGCACATAGCGGCCAGCGCTGCGCAGTACTGCTCGGCCCGAGGCGACATCTTCCTGCCAGCGGGCAGGCCCTCGATCCGCTGGCCGGTAGATCTCTAGTTTCCTCGGTCTCCCGCTGCGGCGCGCAGTTGGGTGTGGGATCGGCCAGGTTACGACGGGAGAACCGATAAGGCAGTCGCCGGTCCACATCGGTCGCCGCCGCACCGGTGGCGTAGCAGCGGGTACGGCGCGACAGAGGGCTCGTCAGGAGGATTCGAGAAGACCGAGTTCTGCTGCGCGAACACCGATTTGAAACCGGGTGGTCACGCCGAGTCGCACCATCATGTCGGCAACGTATCTGCGGTAAGTCCGCAGTGACACCGATAGCTGGCGCGCGGCCACCTCATCCTTTAACCCCTGGTTGAGTGCGCGCAGCACGGCCAGCGCCGTGTCGTCGAACTCGCTGGATCGCAGGCCGAGATGAGCCGATAGCTCTGAAGCCGAGTCCCACAGGATTCTGGCGAACTGGTGGATCACTCGCAACAACGTGGCATCGCGGACCACGAAACCGTGTGGTCGCTGCTCTCCGAGGCCACCCCAGATTGCGGCTACCTGCTTGTCGATAATGATCATGTTGTAGAAGTCCGCGTCGACCACCCTCGTCTGGGCGTGTACCTGCGGGTGCTGCAACAGCATGTCCGGGCTGCGGGTTTCGACGTAGTGGCACGAATACAGCAGCCGGACCTCGCGCCCCGCGGCAAGTAGCTCCTCGACCAGCGTCCGACTGGACTGATAGTGCGGTTGGATGCGCAGCGGACTGGACACCACCAGCATCGCTTCCTTGCGTGCCCGTTGGAGCAGCCGCTGAAGTTCCTCCTCCCAGCCCTCCCCCGGGCGCACCCGCACAATGTCGTGGGTGCCCGCACGATCGTCACGGCATTCGTCCATCGCACGGTCGATCAGCTGTCGCGACTTCGCGAGCAGCTCCACGATGCCGTCACCACCATCGAGGTTTCTCGGCTCCTGTCGCGCGAATCCCGTCACGTCGTAGTTCACCCTCGGCCTCCCCGTCGAACTTTCCGTCTGCAACAGCTGGCTTGCCATTGATGATCGCACGGTCAAACGCGTTGGTGGACAACGGCATTAGCGGATATACCGAACATCCACGGGACGCTCCGACGGGACGATGCACCGTTCCAGCAGAATGCGACGTGTCAATGAACACGTTTCACTTCCGAATTTCCGTCAACGCCGTGCGTCGACAGCATCCCGATGACGGTGCGCAGGCGAAGTGTGGACGATAACGGAGTTATCCCCGACCGTGACATCTTGCTGTCACAGCGCCTACATTTTCCTGCCGCTGTCGGCGCTCCATATCTATCAATAACGTGTTCTAGTTTTGAAGAGAACCGACACGTTATGGCAAGGGATGCGGATGAATATCGATTTCACCGAGGAACAGCAGCAGCTCCGCAAACACCTGCGCGCGTATTTCGCCGAGCTAATGACACCGGAAATACGCGCGGCATTGGACGGCCCGGGCGGCGAATACGGCGCGCCCGAAGCGTACAAGCAAGTCGTTCGCTCCCTCGGGCGCGACGGCTGGCTCACACTGGGGTGGCCAGCGGAATTCGGGGGGCAGAACCGGCCGGCGATGGACCAGCTGATCTTCAACGACGAAGCCGCCGCCGCAGGGGTGCCGTTCCCGTTTCTCACCGTGAACACCATCGGCCCCACCATTATGAGATTCGGTACCCCGGAACAGAAGTCGTTCTTTCTGCCACGCATCGCGCAGGGCGACCTGCACTTCTCCATCGGCTATTCCGAACCCGAGGCGGGCACCGACCTCGCCTCGCTGCGCACGCGCGCAGTCCGCGACGGCGACCAGTTCGTCATCAACGGGGAAAAGGCCTGGACCAGCCTCATCGAATATGCCGACTACATCTGGCTGGCCGCACGCACCGATCCGAAGGCGTCCAAGCATCGCGGCCTGTCCATCCTGATCGTCCCCACCACCGCAGCAGGCTTCTCCTGGAGCAAGATTCACACCATGGCCGGTCCCGGCACCAGTGCCACCTACTACACCGACGTCCGCGTCCCCACCACCAACATCGTGGGCGAACCGAACGCGGGTTGGCCGTTGATCACCAATCAGCTCAACCATGAGCGAGTGGCGCTGACTTCCGCTGCGCCATTACAGGAGTCGCTGCGGCAGGTGTGGGAGTGGTCCGAGCGCACCACCCGCGCTGATGGCTCACGGGTTATCGACGCCGAATGGGTTCGACTGCACCTGGCACGCGTGCACGCCAATATCGAGTACCTGAAGCTGCGCAACTGGCGCATCGCCTGGGCCGCCGACTCCGGCGAACTCGGCCCGGGCGACGCCTCGGCCACCAAGGTGTTCGGCACCGAATTGGCCACGGAGGCATACCGTTTGCTGATGGAGGTGCTGGGCACGTCGGCGATCGTGCGCACCGACTCACCGGGCGCCGTACTGCGCGGCCGGATCGAACGATTCCACCGATCGTCACTGATCCTCACCTTCGGCGGCGGTACCAACGAGATGCAGCGCGACATTATCGCCAAAACTGCTCTCGGACTGCCCGTTACCCGCTGAACTTTCCCAAAGGAATCCCGTTATGGACTTCAGTTTCACCGAGGAACAAAGCGATCTGGCCGGGCTGGCCCGGACCCTGCTCACCGACTGGACGACGAACAACACTCCGGACGGCACCGGTTTCGACCGGCCGCTGTGGGCAGCGCTCACCAGGGCCGGACTGATCGAGGCCGCGCTGCCCGCTCCGATCGGCGGCGGATTCGGTCTGGCCGAGCAGTGCACTGTGCTTGTCGAGATCGGGCGGGCCGTCGCCCCGGCGCCGTACCTGACGAGCGTCGCGGTGGCCGCTTGCGCGATCGCGACGTTCGGTGACGACGAGCAGCGGCAGCGATGGGTCGCACCGGTCGCGTCCGGAACCGCAACGCTCGCGGTAGCACTCGCCACCGAAGACAACCGATTCCGGGCCGAACCTGCCGCGACCGGCTGGCGGGTCAGCGGGATCCACAGCGCCGTTCCCATGGGAGCATTCGCCGACGCGTATCTGATCGAAACCACGACCCCGCAGGGAACACTGCTGCTCGTACTCGACCGCGACACCCCCGGTCTGCGCGTCACCGCACAACACGTCGTCGACAGCACCGACGCCGCACTGCTCGAACTCGACGGCGTTGCCGTGGGCACCGCGAACACCCTGGGGGCGCCGGGCAACGGCGCGGCCGAATGGGCACATCGTCGCGCGACCATCGCCACCTGCGCCTACCAGCTCGGCGTTGTCGAACGCGCATTGGAACTCACCAGCGAATACGCCCTGACTCGAAAGCAATTCGACAAACCCATCGGCTCGTTCCAGGCCGTCCGGCAACGCCTGGCCGACGCTCACATCGATGTCGAGGCAGTGCGCCTGACACTCTGGCAGGCAGCCTGGCGCGAAGCCCAAGGGCTGCCCGCAGACGCCGAAGTCGCCACCGCGAAGTTCTGGGCTGCCGAGGCCGGCCACCGCGTCGCACACACGATGGTGCATGTGCACGCGAGCATCGGCATCTTCCTCGAGTACCAGGTGCACCGGTACTTCCTCGCCGCCAAACGCAGCGAATTCCTCTTCGGCGCGGCCACCGAGCAGCTGCGGGTCCTGGCCGACGCCCTCTCGTCCGCTCCGAGTTCGTGACCGGGCCACAGACCTGAGACCCGGATGTGGCGGCGATTCGCCGCTCTGCTGGACGCCTACGAGACCCCTGACCCGACGGCGGCCGGCGCCGGCGCCGCCTTCGGCGCACCGTCGGCCGCTGCGGTACTTGTGTGCCGACCGGCGGCCAGCCGCGCGAGCGCGGCCTCGGTGAAGACCGACAACCCGAGGTCGGGGTTGTATCCGTGAATTTCCTTGACGTCGAGTTCGGCCAGGAAATACAGGATCTCCCGCGAGAGCACCTGGCCGGGGACCAGCACCGGGAAGCCGGGCGGGTAAGGGACGACGAAGGTGGTGGATACCAGGGTCTTCCCCTTGGCGAGCCGTCGCCCGGCGTCGCCGAGCAGAACATGTTCGCGGTCGGACTCCTCGTACCCGGCGTAGAAGGCCGATCGCATATCGCCGAACGAGCTGGCGCCGTCGGGACGAAATGTGCTGTCGAACTTACTGAAGTCGGGCAGTGCTGGCAGATACTTGGTGATCTCGTCGACCCGACGCTGTTGCAGGGCGTGATCGGCCTTACCGGCCGCGCTCTGGCTGCGCTCGAAGTCGGTAGCCACTCGGCGCAGCACGTCGAGCAGGTAGTGCACGCTCGACCAGGTGACACCGATCGTGAAGATCAGTAGCACACTGTTGATCGAGGTCTTGTTGATCTGGATGCCGAACCGGTCCATCAGGATCTTCTCGCGGAACTCGTACCCGTTCATGCCGGTCTTGCCGATGAACAGGGTGACCCGGGTCGGGTCGAGCACGAACTGATCGGAGCGCCACGCCTCGTTCCACTCTGCCAAGCCACCCTGCCTGACCTGCCGGTACGAGCTGACTTCAGAGGCCCGGAACTCGTCGGGCACCAGGTCGGCCTCATCGAGGATGCGGAACCACTTGCCGATCAGCCGGTCTTTGCGGACGCGGTGACGGAAGACCAGCGCCATATCGTAGACGTTCCGGACCAGCTGGAAGCCCTCGATGTCGACCTGCCGACGCGCCAGATCCAACGACGCCAGGAGTTGCTGGTTCGGCGAGGTCGAGGTGTGGGTCAAAAACGCCTCATCGAACGCCTCTCGGACCAGAGCTCGGAAATCCTGGTCGCGGACATGGATCATCGACGCCTGCCGAAGCGCCGACAGCGACTTGTGGGTGGAATGGGTCGCGTATACGCGCACCCGCGCGCGCCCGGGGTCGGGAAGCAGCTGGTGGTTGCTCCATTCGGCGCGGTCGACGCCCTGCATCGACGCACGCCACGTCCGGTATTCCTCGGCGTACCCGGGCGAGGACAATGTCGATTCGAGTTGCTCGGCGGCAACCATCGCGGTCCGCTGCCGTGCCCACGGCACTGCGGTCGCGAATGCGTACCACGCCTCGTCCCACAGGAAGCAGATGTCCGGCTTGATCGCCAGGACCTCCTCCATCACGCGCCGGGGGTTGTAGACGATGCCATCGAAGGTGCAGTTGGTGAGCAGCAGCATGCGCACTCGGTCCAATTGTCCGGCCGCCTCGAGGTCCAGCAGCGCCTTCTTGATGGTGTGCAGGGATACGGCTCCGTAGATCGCGAACGGCTCGAGCGGGTATGCGTCCAGGTACATCGGGTACGCCCCGGCGAGCACCAGGCCGTAGTGGTGCGACTTATGGCAATTGCGGTCGATCAGCACGATATCGCCCGGCCGGGTCAGGGCTTGCACGACGATCTTGTTCGCGGTGGATGTTCCGTTGGTGACGAAGTACGTCTGATTGGCACACCATGTCTTCGCGGCCTTGTCCATCGCCGTCCTGATCGTGCCGTGTGGGTCCAGCAGTGAGTCCAGCCCGCCGGAGGTGGACGACGTCTCGGCCATGAAGATGTTGCGGCCATAGAACTCGCCCATATCCTGCAGCGACTTGGAGTTGAAGATGCTGGCGCCACGCGCGACGGGAAGGGCGTGGAATTGGCCGACCGGCGCGGCCGCATAGGCCCGCAGGGCGTCGAAAAACGGTGTGGCGAACCGGGTCCGGATGCCGGCGAGCACCGTGCTGTACAGGTCGGTGACATCGTTGAGGCGATAGAACGTGCGGTCGTAGACGTCCGGCTCTGCTTCGGTCTCCGCGGCGATCGACTCGTCGGTGAGCAGATACAGGTCGATATGCGGCCGCAGCTGCCTGATCCACTCGCCGCATTCGACCCAGTTCTGGGTGCGGTCGGTCACCATCACGTCGTCGTTGGCGCCGAGCAGTGTGGTCATCAACGGCACCCGGTCGCGCGAACGAAGTGGCAGGTCATGCCGGATGATCGCCGCCTGAATCTCGCCGTTCAACGCGACGGCGGTGATGGCGTCCTCGATGCTCGACACGACGAGCAGCTCGAACCGCACATCGTCGGACGGGTCGCGCAGCGCCCGCAGGCTCTCCGCCAGGCTCTCGGGAGCCTCGGGCGGGGAATCGTCACCGAGCAGGACGGTGAAGAACTTTTGCTGTTTTGCCCGCGCCACGAGTTCCTGATCGGCCAACGGCACGGAGGTGTCGAATACCGCCGCACCGTCGCCGTACTCGGAGAGCAGGCGCACGGCCAGCGACACCTCCTCGGTGAGCCGCGCCGTTGCAAGATCGGCGAGATATCCGCGAAATGCTGCCAGTCTCGCCGCGCCCGGGTACAGCCAGTACCGCTCGTAGGCGCCGAGACGATCGAGGAGGCGCCGCACCCGGGCGGCTTCGTGGGTGGTGTCCAGCCCGGCCCGGTTGACATCGGCGAGCCGACGGCACGCGTCATCGAGCAGATTCCACGTGTCGATTCGCGAGTACGACGGGTTCGCTACCGCCGCCAGCGCGGAAACACTAAGCCCTTTCGGGCGCTGTCCGTCTCGGTGCATGTCGTCAGTTTCGCCACTCGATCGGTCGGCGAAGTGATCTGTCGAAGACGATAGATCACCCTGGAACACTCATCCCACAATATTGTCCCTCGCCGTCGAGCAAATTCCTAGCTGTCCGGCAGTCGTGGCGGCGGCCCCGAGGCTGCCGCGCCGATGAGACCGGCATCGGCCCCGAGTTCGGCCACCGCTGCGCCCTCAGCGAGGGCCGCCTCGATGCCCTCCACCGGGCCACGACTCCATGTGTGCGACCGGGACGCCGACTTCACGCAATGGGTTTCAAATGCACTGGGAGGCACAGCGGTCCGGACGTCATGAACTGGGGCGGGTACGGGAGCTGTTCGGGATCGCAGGCCAGGCTCAACTCGGGGAACCGGCTGAAGAGTGTGGCCAATGCGATACGGATCTCCAGCCGGGCCAGGGGCGCGCCGAGACAGACATGCGGCCCGCGGCCGAAGGCCAGCTGATCGCGGTGGTCGTGGTCGATATCGAAGGTATCGGCATCGGGATAGTGCTCCGGATCCCGGCCGACTCCGCCGTACCACGTGATGAGCGCACCCGCGGGAATATCGACTCCGGCGATCGTGACATCTTGCAGCGGATAGCGGAGATTGACGGTGAACACCGACGAGCGGTAGCGCAGGACCTCCTCCACGACATCGCTCCACCGGTCCTCGGCCTGGGCCTTGGTGAGCTGATCGGGGTGGGTGCACAGCGTGATGATCGCGTTGCCGAGCAGGTGCACGGTTGTCTCGTGCCCGGCCGCGATCGCCAGCCACAGCATGCTCACCATCTCGTCGGTTGTCAGGCCACTCCCGTCGGGCTCGAGCAGCGCCGTGGTGAGATCGTCGCCGGGCGTGCGCCGTTTGCGCTCGATCAACTCCGCGAGATATACGGTCATCGCCTGCATCGCTGTCTGCATCTGCTCGGCGGTGCTGGTATGCGATACGAGCGTGGTGGTCCAGTCCCGGATCAGTTCTTGTTCGTCTTCGGGAACCCCGAACAGCTCGCAGATCACCCGCACAGGGAGCGGGGTATTGAACGCGGAGACGAGATCGACCGGGCCGTTGTCGAGGGGGAATGCATCGATGAGTTCGTTGGTGATTCGCTGGATACGAGGTTCGAGCGCAGCCACTCTGGCGGGTGTGAATGCCTTGCTGATCGTCTTGCGCAGCCGTCGGTGATCCTCGCCGTCCTTGTTGAGCATGTGGTCCATGTCGGTGAGGGTGCGCATCGGCCAATCGGCCGGGATGGTGCCGTCATGCAGTGCCGGGCAGTTCTTGGCATTCTTGCTGAAGAGCGTTCCGTCACCGGCGAGCAGCTCGCTGGCGGCGCGATGACTGACCGCCGCCCAGACCGCAACGCCGCCAGGAAATTCGATGGGAACGATCGGACCGCGCTCGCGGATGCGTTCATAGGTCTGTAAGACCGTCTCGCCGGGGGTGGGCAGCTGGATGGCAGATTCCGTCATGTCGGCTCCAATGGTGTGATCGACAGGTGGCACGACAGATCGTGTGAGTGCGTGCCGGGTCAGTGTCGATCGCGAACGGATGGCTGGCCCGGCGAATCGGTATCTTGTGCCCGGTAAACGAATTCAGAGGCGCAAGAACATAACTCGGGGTCGGATCGTCGAACTGGTCGAGGCATGCATCGGCGAGGCGGCGGATCGGCACCGCCTCGCCGATGACGGGGTCGGATGGCTATGCCGGCGTGAGTGCCTTCATCAGCGCAGCGGCAGTGGCCTGGTCGATGCACGTCGGCTTACCACCGTTGGCTGAGTGGAATACACCGCCTTTGGTGTTCCCGGTGAAGTAGCACATCGGGAACCCTGGTTGGCCTTCGGTGAAGCTCAGTGGCGGCGCGAGGCCGTCGAGGGTCTCCTCGCGCAAAGCTCGCAGGCCCTTGATCGCATCCGCGCTCGTGGAAGACGGGCAGAGGTTGGCTGCTTTGGCCGCCGCCAGGAACAACTGCCCGCCTGCCCACGGCCACAGCAGCGGCGCGCTGAAGTCCCCACTGCCCCGCAGGCCCGGTATGTATTTGTCGAGGGCGTCGCCGAAGGCCTTGATGGCCGGAATCGAGTCATCGGTGTACATCGCGGCGATCCGCAGCTCCAATGTCGTCCGGTCGACAATGCGGGCCAACAATTCCAGTGCCAAGCCCATGGCCGGACCGATCCCGAGCACGCAAATCGCCAGGGCGAGTTGCCATACGACACCATCGATGACGTGCAACGTGTAGAACGCATACGCCGACACGGTGGCCATAGCGCCGTGGGCGAAGTTGAACACTCCCGACGTCTTATAGGTGAGCACCAAACCCATTGCGGCCAGCCCATAAACCGAGCCGGATACAATTCCGGCGATTACGAACGGCAAGAGATCGGCCACGATGTACTCCAATTCTCGCTGATCGCCGACCCGCCGCGATCGTGTGGAAGTGCCGGAGCGGACTTGCCTGACCTGGTCGGCTGCTGATCGACGGCTGGGGCGAGCTGTGCCAGGTCAGTGTCGACGGCTGTCGCACGTCTCGCCATGCAAATCCACAGCTCCTGCCTCGCAACAGAATTCGACGGCACAAAAACAAAGCCGGGCAACGATGCAGATGGTGGGAACAGCCGGTGCGTCACGAGTCCCCACCAGCGAGAACACTCGGAACCGTCACTGCCCTGTTCCGTCGCTAGAGTTCCCCGCACCGCATGGATGAAAGGACGGCCAACGGTGACGAATCTTTCTCTTCCAGTAACCTATTTGGTGGGCAGCGCCAATGCTCCGACACGCCAGACGGCGATGCGGAAATTCGAATCGCTGTGGCACTATCTGCCCTCATTTCCGGAGGGAGATACGGCTTTTCCCAGCTGGATCATGCCGCGCCTGCGTGCCACCTTCGCACTTCCGGGCATGACGAAAGTCGACAACGGAAATATCGAGCTGGGATACGAAGGTATGCCGAGCTACGAGTACCGGGGTGAAGCTGAACTCGAGATCCCTTCTGTGTTGCTGGGCTATTTCGAGCAGGCAGAGGCGGCCAAACCGATTCTGGACCGCATGATCCACGAGCACGGCGAACAGAAGCCCTATCAAGCGAATATCATCGACCCCTACGACCACGCTTTCTTCGCTCTGGGAGCGGCCGGCGTCACCGACCACTACGAGTCGTTCCGCAAACCGGCACTGGAGGAGATCGCGGCCATCCATCGGTTGTTCCACGGCGATGTGGTGTTCCAACTAGAAAGCCCCGGACGCACGGTGACGATGGAAACCATCGAGTCGCAGGAGGAACGCACGGCAAAGGCGGTCGCACTGGCGTCGGATCTGGCCGAGTTCGTGCGCCGTATGCCCGCAGGCGCCCGGGTCACCATCCATCTGTGCCGCGGCGATTGGGAACACACCAGCTGGATGAAGCAGATCAACGGATACGAACCGGTCGTCCTGCTGGCCAATGCAATCGTGGCGGAATGGCCCGAGGGCAGAACTCTGGAAGGAATTCATATTCCGCTCGCAGGCGCCGATGTGCTGCCACTCGTCGACACCCCGGATATGTATCGGCAACTGGAACAGCTGACCACCGATGTGCCGATCTATGCCGGCATCGTGCACGAGCAGGCCGATGCGGAACGAATCGTCACGGCACTGACACAGGCCCGGCAGTACTACAGCCGCCCATTCGGTGGCCTGAGCACATCCTGCGGTATGGCTCGGATGACCGAAGCCGAGATGGATCGGGCATTGCGGTTGCTCGCGGAGCTCATGGAGCGAGTGACCGGGTAGAGCTCTCTGTTGCGGCGGCATTCGGGCCGAGAGTCGCTGTCGGCCGGACCGTCTCGGCCAACCTGCGCTTGCGAAATTCTCGGGGTGTCTCGCCGTATCGTGCCTTGAAGGCGGCGGAGAACCAGGTGAGGGTGAAGCCGCTGCGTGCGGCGACCTCTCCGATTGTTGCTGTCGTCTCGGGGTTTTCGAGCATGGTCCGAGCCGCCCGCAGCGCTTCGTCCTGGCGCACTTCCCGATACGTGGTGCCCGCCTGATGCAGCGCGGTGCGCAGCTGTCGCGGCGACCAGCCCAATGCCCGCGCCGCCTCGGGCAGCCGGAGGTCCGCTGCTCCGATGTGCTGGCGCACGTACTGCCGGACGGTCTCGGCGAGCTCTGTCAAATGAGTCTGCTGTGGGCGGTTATCCCCCTCGGTCATCATGCATAGCAGCTCGGCGATCCGGTCGCAGACCGCGTTGAACTCCCGGCTCGTCAGCGCGGACTGTTCGGCATGCAGATCGCGGATCATGCCCGCGGCGATCCTGCCGAGACCCGAGCCGAGGTCGAGCACCGGACGTTGTAGGCCCGGTCGCGCGAACTCGGCGCGCGGCACCTGGAAGCCGTAGGCCACCGAGCCGGGAATATGCAACCGGCACTGCCGATCCAGTGCCACCACCGCCGCCTGCCCTGGCGTGATCTGGGTCATTCCGCGCTCGTCGGCCGCGGCGAACTGTCCCCGCTGCGGGACGACCACCCAGTAGAAGTCCTCGGCCGAAACCCGACGGATGTTCGACGGGGTGCGGAAGGCCAGCCGGTCACCGGGCTGATCCCAGCGCAGTAGGCGGTAGGTGGTTGTCTGCTGGACGGTCATGGCCACCTGCCAGCGCTCGGGTTCGCGGTAGCGATGATCCATCGGGACGAAACTGTTTGCGGTTTCGGTCCATTCGTCGACATCCGCGATGTCGAGCTCGTAGTACTCCATTGCGACACCTCGAATGGTTCAGCCGGTGACAATGATGAGGTCGGCTCCGCTGAACAGCAAGTCGGACGGGCGTGCTCGAGACGACTGCCGCGCCGGTACCAGACGCGCGGCCGGTGCGAGAACGCGCAATTCCCGCAGGAACACCTCGACTGCGAGCTGTGCCAACTGCTTGCCGGGGCAGACGTGTTTACCGCATCCGAAGGTCAGTGGAAGTTTGCCGGGGCCGTGCAGATCCAAGGGGTTCGGGAAGGCCCGTGGATCCTCGAATGGGAATTTCATTGTCAGATTATCGGTTTCGTTGAGGTTGATGGCCATGTACATCACGCCTGTTGGAAGGTAAGGGTGCGTCGATGCACTCGCGGGATCGGGAATTTGCTCACCGCGGCCGGCGGCGGCCGCATATCGCTCGACCGGCCGGGCGGTAGTCGGCTCGGTCGTGGAAGTGCCCGGTGACATGTACGGCACCTAGGCCGGGTGGTGTGTTGCGTGCTACTCGTTCCGCTGCGAGCAGGGCGAGGATGCCGGCGCCGGCCAGAATTGCTTCCGAGCGGTGCGCTCCGCCGAGGTTTCGTTCGGTCAGGGTCCCGCACAGGCCGTCGGTCGCCACCTCGACGGCCGCGACCGGGAATAGCCTCCGCACCGCTGTCACAATGTTGAATCCACTGTGCCACTGCGGAATTCCCGCTGGGGTGATCATTCCGGCCAACTTGTCGATCGGCCCTGCGCAGGCAATACCGACCGCGGCGATCTCGTCGTCTCCGGCGACATCGAGCAGCAGATCCCGGCAGCCGTCCCACACCGCATTCGCCGGTATCGGGATTCGCAGGATGTCACGCGTGCAGACGCCGCCGGCCACCCGACTCGAGGCGAATTCCGCCGGGCCGATGTCCAATGCCAGAACGGTCATGAATCATCCACCACCACAACGCCTTTCGTTGGTTGTGTAATGCGGGCAACAGGCGGGCCGGCTCCCTCATGGGGACCTCCGAGGTCGGTCGACCGTGCGCCTACCCGAGCAGTGTCGGCCACCGGTGCTCGCTGCTTCGACCAAGTACACATTCCGTGCCGATCAACGCAGATTCACTGCCCCTCAGCGTAAAACGAGCGTGTATTCGCGCCGGCTCCGACCGAGCGGCAACCGCCGCCACCTACACAGCAGGCGCATCAACCAATCGACGCGCCAGCCGGCCCGTACCGGGGTGGGGGCGTGCCATCGTCCGTGCACGTCGAGATGGATTGACTTCGCCATCCTGCGAAAGGCTGCTGCGCTAACGGTTTTCGCGACACGCATCGTACCGAGGGGTTTCTTCGGCGGTACGCCGTGTCGTAATCTGCGGGTTCTATCCGGTTCATCCCCAGTTCGGTTGCCGCGGAAGGGCGCCGGTGTCACCCTGACTGATGTGGTTACGCCCAAGCGGACGTACCTGGCCGGGTACGCCGAGATCACCCCGACCTACCGACTCCTCGATATCGTGCACGCCACCGCGCTCGCCCGCGCCGAGCGGCGGCTGCAGCGGGAGTTCACGATCTTGTTCGATGCCAACACGATTCACCGTTACCTCCACGACTCATACGCCCAGATCGGGGCGCGCGCGGCGGTGAAGCTGTATCTGCCCCTGCTGGCCGAGCGCTTCGCCCGGCAGCAACTGCACGCTCGGGCCAAGGTGGAGGGCCGCATCGAACACACGAAACCGGTGGTGCTGTTCCTGTGCGCGTTCAACGCGGGCCGTTCGCAGATGGCTCTGGGCTTCTTCGAGCATTACGCACAGGATCGAGCACTGGCCTGGTCCGGCGGGTCGGAGCCGAGCGGTGCGCTGAACGCGGCAGCGGTCGCGGCCATGGCCGAGGTGGGCATCGACATCTCCCACGAGTTCCCCAAGACCTGGACCGACGAGATCATCCTGGCCGCCGACATCATCATCACCATGGGATGCGGCGACTCGTGCCCGGTCGTACCCGGCGTCCGGCACGAAGACTGGATCGTGGACGACCCGGCCGGTTTGCCGGTGGCCGAGGTGCGACCGATCCGCGACGATATCAACCGACGCGTGATCGACCTGCTGGCCAGCCTCGACCTCGCGGTGGCCCGCTGACCGGCGAGAAATCGTGGTCCGAGCCCGCCGAGCAGTGCCGGATTCGCCGTCACCGGCATGCAGTCGATGGAACCGCACTACGCCACCACCCTCGACCATTGGGCCGACGCCTTGCACGAGCAGCGCGACCGCGCCATCGAGCTCACCGGACCCGACACCTACAACGCCTACCTCCGGTACCTGACCGGATGCGCCGACTACGCCCGCCGCGGCCGCATCGACGTCGTGCAATTCACCTGCACCAAACCCGGTACACCGCAGTGAACCAGATCGGACAATCCCCACTAGAGATCCAGGATGAGGTCCGTCTCTGGTTGTGAGCAACAGACGAGCACGGTGCCCTGCGCCGGAGGTTCCAGCGGTCGGGGTCCGTATCGGACCGCACCGGCGAGAATCGGTGTCTGGCAGGTGTGGCATACGCCGGTGCGGCAGGACCATTGAGTGGGTATGTCGCAGGCTTCGGCGAATTCGAGGACGGTGGCATATCTATCGTTCCACGGCAGGGTGAGCCCGCTGCGGGTAAAGGTGATGCGAGGCCCGGTGCCCGGGGGCCCGGCCGGTGGATGCGGGGCGGCGCGGGCGACACCGATGAGGCCGGGGTTGATCGCCGGCCGTGACCCGAACAATTCGGTGTGGATGCTGGCGGCGTCCAGGCCGAGTTCGGTGAGCGCCTCGCGCATGGCAGTCATGAACGCGTCGGGGCCGCACAGGTAGACGGTCGCGGCGGTGGGCAGGTCGAGGGCGGCCAGGGCATCGTGGTCGAGGCGACCTACGGTGACCGCCGGAGCCAGGTTCGCGCCAGAGCTTTCGCGGGTGTAGAAGACGTGCTCATGGCCGTGGACGAGGGAGCTCAGAAGTTTATGGGCCTCGTCGGCGAAGGTGTGCTCGGCAGCTGAGCGCGCAGTATGCACCCACCAGATATCGCGCGTGCTGCGGGCGGCGGCGAGTGTGTGCAGCATCGCCAGCACCGGGGTCACCCCGATTCCGGCGGACAGCAGGATCACGGGGTCGGTGTCGTTGTCCGCGGGTAGGACGAAATCGCCTCGCGGGGATGCGACTTCGAGCACAGCGCCGGCCCGGAGGCGCGTATGGAGGTAGGTACTGACGACGCCGTGCGCCTCGCGCTTGACGCTGATTCGGTACGCACGATCGGACGGCGCCGCGGACAGTGAGTAGTTGCGGACCGGTGGTGGGTGGGCTGCGCCGGGCAGGCGGAGGGTGAGGTACTGGCCGGGTTGCGGCCGGGGCAGCGGGCGGCGGTCCTCGGCTTCCAGGTAGATCGACGTCACGGCTGCGTTCTCGGGTACGACGCGGGAGACGCGCAGTGTCCGGAAGCCGGGCCAACCGACGGATTCGGTACCGGGCAGTGGAGTGGTGGGTGGTCTGGTCGCCGCGTCGAGCAGGTCGTGAAACGATGCCTGCCAGCCGGGGCTGAGCGCGGGGATGTCGACTGCTCTGCGGAGTTGGTCGGTGTCGCGATCGGGCAGGTAGAGCAGCGCGTCGATGGTGGCGACGCTCATTCGGTGCCGACCCAGGCGGCTACGGACGATCTCGTCACCGGCTTGCACGTGGCCTTCGGTGATGACCCGAAAGTAGAAACCGGGCCGGTGCTGGGCGACGAGCAGCGCAGGCATATCGGGTTCGCCCAGGCGCATGCCAACCCGGAAGCAGGTGACGCGGGGCTGGGTCACCTCGAATTCGGCGTCACCGATGCGATAGCGGTCGCCGATGTGGACTTCGTCGTCCAGTAGGCCGTCGACGGTGAAGTTCTCACCGAACCGGCCGTATTCGAGGTCGTCGCGTCCGAGGTAGTGCCGCCAGAAGTCGTAGGACTGACGTTGATAGACGAGTACGGCGCGTATTTCCCCGCCGTGACCCTCGAGATCACCTTGGCCGTCCCCGTCGATGTTGAGCTTGCGGACCATCAGCGGCCCCGCGACGGGGTATTTGAAGATGCCGGTGTGGACGGTCCGGCCCTGCCACGGCACGTCCTCGGGTAGCCCGATGTTGAGTGACAGTAGCCGTGGCATCCCGCTCGCCTCCCTCCTGCCACGGTGCGGCATCGGCGATGTTGTCGACCGTACCCGTTCGGCAGCGTTCGGTACCGCACACTGGGGCAATGGCAGAACCCGTTGGTGAGCAGAACAGCTCGACAGCCTTCGGCGCCGAGCGCGATCCTGCGCGAGTCGTCGCGTTCAGCGATGCCGTCATTGCCATCGCGGTCACTCTGCTCGTCCTGGAGATCCGCGTACCGGAAGATACCCAGCACCTGCTCCACGGCCTCGCCACGCTATGGCCGTCCTATCTCGCCTACGTCATCACATTCATGTTGATCGGGCAGATATGGGTCAATCATCACGTCATGTTCGACCACATCCGTCGTGTCGACCGGGTGGTGCTGTTCCTGAACACCGTGCTCCTGATGGACATTGCGTTCTTGCCGTTCGCCGCCTCCGTGTTGGCCCACGCCTTCCACGACGGGCACGGTCAGCGCACGGCGGTCGTGTTCCACGGCCTCACCTTCGAATTGGCAGCCATTCTGTTCAATGTCATTTGGGACTACGCGCGTCGAAACCACCGGCTGCTCGCCGCCACCATTGATCCCGGCGGCGCGCGAGCCATCGCCTGGCGATTCCGACTGGCCCTCGCCTGGATCGCAACTGGAATCCTGCTGGGCGTCGTGCTGCCCATTCTCGGCCTAGCCGTGATCGCCGCATTCATTCCCTTCTACTGGCTGCCTATATCGGGCGAGACCGCCAGGGCGAAGCGACGGCGCGCCCGCCGCGGGCAGCCATGACCAGAAGGGCTACCGAGGCTGGATCCGACTCCGCTGTCGCAGCTCGTCGGGGTCGAGGCCGCGGTCGATGCCGTGCGGAATGACGATTTGGCCCGGTTCGAGGACGAGCTTCCTACCGTCGAGGTACACGTCGACGATGTCGGGTTCGAACGACACCCACCCCGACACCGCGGCAACCTCGGGCCATGCCTCCAGGTACGACCATGCGGCACGCTTGCACTGCCCGATGTCGTAGTAGCTGGCCAGGCCCTTGTAGGGGCAAAACGTCTGGCCCTGCACCGGGGTCAGGGCGGAGTCGTCGATATCGTCGCGGGGGACATACCAGCGGGGTGCGAAGCCCGATTCGTAGAGCGCGACCGGACGTCGTGTCTCGGCGACGACCCGATCACCGTCGCGGACGACCAGGTGTCGCGAGGTCCGGCGCATGTCGATGCGGTGGTAAAGGTCGGCCGCATGGCCGACGATGCGGTCGTCTTCTTCGTAGAAGGCGTCCATCGACCGCCAAGCGAAGGCGACGCGGTCTCGCAACACGGTGGCGTAGGCCGGGAGGTCGGTGAACTGCCAGGCGGCTCGCTGCGCCTGATCGTCCGCGGTGTGAACGCTGAACCACGTCGTCGTTCCGAGGTCGCGATGTTTCGTCGTATGCGACTCCGGCACCAGGACGCCCTCGCGAACATCGGCGCGCGGGAAGTACGCGACCGGGTAGCGGCCCGGCTCATGCAGCAGGACGACGTCCTCGCTATCGGCCATCCACTGCCCACCGAATTGCACACGCATCCGTCTGCGGAGCGGTTCGGCGAACAACAGCCGTTCCGGCAGCGGCTCGGCCACCAGGAACTGCCCTACCGACCTGTCCGACAACGGTCCTTGCTGCCATGCCAGACCCATTGCCTTCTCCCTTCGTCCGGCCGATGTGCTCACTGGAGGCGAATTCGCGCGATATGGGGCTCGGCGTTCTCTTGGTCAGCGCCCTGGGGATTCTGCGTAGGTCAGCGAGTGACGGTTGCGCGGCTCATGAAGTCGCGGATCAGTTCGGCGACATCGTCGCCAGCACTCTCCAGGAGAAAGTGCCCGCCATCGAGCAGGTGGATTTCCGCGTCCGGTACATCCTCGGCAAATGCCCGGGCGCCTTCCGGGCCGAAGATCTCGTCGCCTTTGCCCCACACCGCCAGCAGCGGCGGCTGGCAGCGGCGCAGATACTCGTGCAGCGCCGGGTACATCGGTGGATTGGTCGCATAGTCGCGGAACAGCGCAAGCTGGATGGCGTCGTTGCCCGGCCGCGACAGCAGCGCGAAGTCGTGATGCCAGGTATCCGGGCTGACCAGGCTCTCGTCGGCGACCCCCGATGTAGTGTCAGTTTCTTGATTTGTATTATCTTGCCCATCAACGTTACTTGCATCCATACGTTTAATATCCTCATAAGACATTTCATGAATAGC
>NZ_JBEXLC010000016.1:0-82096 GCF_040609795.1 Nocardia sp. NPDC004604 | reverse complement strand
CACATGTGTCTAAATCCCAAATAAGACAAATGTATAATCAATTTCATCCTAGAGCTTAAAATAAAAGAAAGAAAAGTGAATTATTTAACTTTTCTGGCGACGATACTGCAACTGGCGACGCCGACACCAAGCACACGCGCGGCAGCTGCGACATCAACGAAACCGATTATGAAACAACGAAATACAACTGTCGTGCTAGTACTCCAGCAGTAGTTCGTGATGTTCATGCTGTTCGGTGCTGGTAGTGGATTCTGTCGTTGATATCCCGGCCTGAGGCCCTGTTCACTTTGACCTGTGACCGCCGGTCGCTGTTTGCGGCGATGGTTGATAGCGTTCGGGGGTGCTCGACCAGGAGGTCATCGAAACGGTTGCGGCGGATGCCGACCTTGCAGACTTGGTGTGGCGGGTGTGGCATTTCACATTGGAACGTGCGCACAACGGAGCGGGAGGTTTCCGACTTGCCTCCGGCCTGCCGCTGACGCCGGTAGCGGGTGACTGGACTGGCGGCGCGTTCTTCCTCTGCGGGGAGACTGCGGCGATTCGTCCGGTGCTGTACGCCTCTTCCGAGGGTTCGGCAGCAGTGATCGGACGCGGTCTTGCCGAGGCGCTGCAGATCATGATCGGTCTGCCGTCGTGGCACGACTGCTTGGGGTATTCCGGCGGCGGCGATCTCGCGGTCATGGGGGCCACCCTCGCGTTCCTGCTTCGCGACGAACAAGCCTCCGACCCCGGCTTGGCCGACCATCGGGAGCGCGCCGCGCGCGCTTTGTCGTTCGACCTGGCCCCGCCTGCGGTGCTGCTGGGCAGGCTGCACGCTATGGTGTCGGCCACCCGGCCAGACTTTGAGCTGCTTTGCGACGGTGAGCCTTATGAGTCGACGTTGTTCGGTCCATGGCACCCGAGCCGGAACTCGGCTTGGCGTTGACCGCGGCGTCACCCGCCTGCACCTCGGCTACAGAAGTCTGGTAGGGCTTGGTGATGTCGTCGCTGAAGGCTGCGCCCGCAGGCCGGGTCACATGTCGGCCGGGCTGACGTGGTGGCGGTGAGAGCGTAAGCAGCGCAACAGGTTACGTTGCGGCGTGGCTTCGGGATGTGAGGCGGCCACCGCCCGATCATCTCGGATTTGTGTGGATCAAAGACAACGCGTGGTGGCCGTGGCTCACAGGATAAGCCTTGGCCGGTGCTCGGTGGTATTCGACGAGCTGATGTCACATATCGCGGGCCGGTTCGGTCGAGTCGAGACCCGCCGCACAGCGAGGGACTTCGTCGGAGGGCTCGTCTCGGAGCTGCCGGTGAAGAATTGTTGGACGATCGCCGAACACGCCGGCCACGACACCCCGCATGCGATGCAGGACTTGCTGTCGCGGGCGTCGTGGGACGACGAGGGTGTTCGAGATGACTTGCGCGAGTTCGTGATCGCGCATCTCGGCGACACCGACGCCGTCCTGGCGGTCGATGAGACGGGCGACCTTAAGAAGGGCAGCCACACTGTTGGTGTGCAACGCCAATACACCGGCACCGCCGGGAGGATCGAGAACGCGCAGGTCGCGGTTGTATTTGAACTACGCCACCGATGTCGGGCACACCTTGCTGGACCGGGAGCTCTACCTGCCGAAATCCTGGACCGATGACTCCGAAAGATGTCGCCGCGCCGGGATACCCGCCGAGATCGAGTTCGCGACCAAACCCGCGCTCGCCGCCCGAATGATCACCCGAGCGCTGGACAACGGTGTCGCGGCCTGCTGGGTCGCCGGCGACGAAGTCTACGGCAACGACCCTGGCCTGAGAGAGCAGTTGGAGGCACGCAGCGTCGGCTACGTGATGGCCATCGGCTGCGACCGCCGCATCGACACCGCCGCCGGCCGGTTCCGCGCAGACGCCCTCGCCGCGTCCGTGCCACGCCGCGCATGGCAACAGATTTCCGCTGGTAACGGGGCCAAAGGGTCACGACTCTACGACTGGGCCTGGATCGACATCAAGCCCCGCGCCAACGCTCCCGGACATCGGTGGCTGCTGATCCGCCGCAACAACCGCACCAGCGAAATAGCCTATTACCGCTGCTACGCACCCACGCCGATGACACTGACCACGCTGGTCAAGGTCGCAGGGCGGCGCTGGACGGTGGAAACCGATTTCCAAACCGGCAAATGACTGACCGGGCTTGACCAACACCAGGTCCGCACCTGGAAATCCTGGCACCGCTGGACCCTGCTGGCAATGCTCGCCCACGCATTCCTCACCGTCGCCGCCACCACCCAAAACCACACCGAACCCACCTCGCTCGACCAGATCCCATTGACCCGCAACGAGATACGTCACCTCATAGCAGCTCTTATCGCCGCACCGATCCGCGACCTCACCCACCGACTGCGCTACTCCACATGGCGACGACGACATCAACACCACGCCAAAACATGCCACTACCAGCGACGAAACGAACCACCACCCACGTTGCGCCGCACCGCACCGCACCTTAACGAATCCCTACTGGAGTACTAGGGACCACTGACCGGACTTCGGACTGACTCGTCTAGGCCAAGGCGAGCCAGACCCGCAGCGCTCCGATAGACCAGCACCCGTTGCGAACAGCGGCGGCCAAGTCCTGTCCCCGCTCATATCCGACAATGCTGCGACCTGGCCACAGCCGGGCGACCGTGGTCAAACACTCGGCCCACGCGTCCTGAGCCCCAATACCCGAATAGAACATATTAGACAGACCCGCCATCGTCTCGCTGCGATGCACAACCGCCCCGGCGACGACTCGGTCACCATTCCATCTGCCGAGCACCGAGACCGAATCTTCGACCAGCAGTTCCGGCCGGAATACACTGTCGGCCAACTGGTTCCGATCCCAAGCCGTTGCCCAGACTGCCAGCTCATCGGGGTCGTTCACCGGGGTCCACACCTGCTTCGGTGAGGCGGGCAGCGGCCGATCGGCCGGTCGATATATCCACTGCGCCTCGAACAGCACGCCGAATCCGGCATCGCTCAGGTCTAGGCAACCAAAGCTATCCTTGACCGAGGCGCCGGGCATCTCGCGGTCGATCCGCGCCAGGATGTCCTCGGCGGACGCATGCGGACTGAGCGTCACTGCATCCGGATACAGCGGCGGCGTCCGACATCCACTCGCCCACATGGTGGCGTCGAGCTTGCCTGCTATCCCATATGACCGGCACATCGCCTCGCACCACGACGCATTGTTACGCGCGGCAGCACGCACCAGCTCATCCCGCTCGATCACGAATCACATCGTGACAGACCCGCGTGAGCCCCGACGCCGCCACCGACCCGACCCGAGCTGACTGCTGGCGAAATTCACGAACAACCCTGCCCCGAACGACAGCTGAGTGCTGTCGAACTTCCCAGAGAAGACGAACAGAGCCACTGCGCCGACCGTGGACTCGAGGCTCGCGTTCGTGAGTACCGTCGTGAGGGTGAGCGGACTTGTGAGCGATGCCCGGGAACTTGCGCAGAAGTACCTTGGCAAGGAGCTGCCTCGTCGGTGGCGGCATGTGGCCGGCGTTGCGCGGCAGGGTGCTCGCGTCGCACCGGCATTCGGTGTCGAGGGTGAATTGCTAGAAGCGGCCTGTTGGCTTCACGACATTGGCTACGCGCCACCGCTTGCAACGACAAGATTCCACCCGCTGGACGGGGCTGAATTCCTGCACGCCACAGGCTGGAGTGATCGTCTCTGTGGGTTGGTCGCCCATCACTCCTGTGCGATCCGTGAAGCACGGATTCGTGGACTCGACCAGGACCTTCTCGGGCGATTTCCTGACGAAGGGCTGTCGCCACTGCGAGATGCACTCTGGTATTGCGACATGACCACCAGTCCAGATGGCGACGAAGTGACGGTCGAGCAGCGGCTGTCCGAGATTCTCGCACGGTACGGAAAGGGAAGTGTGGTCTTCGAATTCATCGAGGAGGCCCGTGCAGATTTACTTGCTTCCGTGATCAGAACCGAGAGTCGAGTTCGAAACCTTACTCAACCGATGTAAGGCTCCGGTAGGTTCGCGTACCCGTGATCGATTCGAAGGCGAATCGACGGGTGAATGTCCAGGCTGTCAAGCTCGTCTTGGCGTACCCACCGTACGCGAGGTGACTCCGGACTTGTGCGCAGTGCGCCGGAGATCGGCACTGCTCGAAAACAGATTGCGAACTGCTGTCGGACCTCTCCGTTCGAATACGCCATGACGTGATGAGGATTTGTATAGATGCCAACCAAGCCGGTTATTTGGACATCGATGCCGGTTTCCTCGCGAGTCTCCCTGACTGCCGCATCGGCGATGTACTCTCCGAAATCTTGCGCGCCTCCAGGCGGTGCCCAGAGACCATTGTCACTGCGCTGCAGCAGCAAGACCCGATCGTCGCCGTCCACAATGAACGCGGTGGCCGCCACAACAATGCTGTTGGCCCTGGGGGCGTTCGGGTCATTGAAGAACTCCGTACGTGCCAATGCTCAACCCTCCTCATCCTCGTCGTTCTCCAGCGGCACGGATACGATCTTGGACGACTTCCAAACCTCTTCGAAGCTCTCGGCATAGACGGTGAACAAGCTACCGCCGGACAGTTGACGAAGGTGCATCGCGGGGGCCTGCGGCGCCATTCGGCGGTACACGTGCATGTTAACGATCATCTCGTCATCGAATCGGTATATCGAGTTGTACAGGTTGGTCTTATGCAGGCGGAATTCGATGCCGGACTCTCCGATTACTGGGCGGAAGAATGCCAGAACGTTGCGGATCTTCGCGGCGATAGCGCCCTTGCCGATTTGTTCCTCCGCCGTGGTCGCGAAGCAGCTGGGTGGTAACGGCACCAGTCTCGCGAGCTGTCTTCGGCGGATTACGTGGGCCCGCGAGCACGATTCGCACTGGATGGCTAGATTGTTCGCCACCCGGATGAGGTCGCCCGCGAAACGATCAGTGAAGCAACAGGATCGGCTACATTACATTCTTGTCGCGATCTGGCCGCGCAGGCGCTGGACCGCGTCGTCCATGTGCTCGACCAGTAGGGTTCGCGCTCGGCGTACCGGGCCCGAGCCGATGGCGTCGCGCAACTCGACGTGCTCTTGGGCCTGCTCGCGCAGGTCCGGATACGTTGTCTGTAAGGCGCCCAAGCACATTCGGGTCTCGATGAGCAGGGTGCGGGCGGCGCGGACGAGGCGTGGACTGCCCGCGCTCTCGACAAGGGCTTCGTGGAAGGCTTGGTCGGCGTCGGAAACTCCTGCGGCGTCGCCGGTTTCGGCACATGCGCGCATGGTGGTCACGCTGGGTTCGAGGGCGGTGTGGGCGATATCGCGGCGGCCGTCGAGGATCAGCGCGAGCGCGCCGCCTTCGATGGCGGTTCTGGCTCGGTAGATATCGACGACGTCGTCGATGGTGAGTTCGATGACGAAGATGCCGCGGTTGCGGATGCTGTAGAGCAGGCCCTCGGTGAGCAGTCGCTGCATGGCCTCGCGCACCGGACCGCGCGATACCCCGAATCGCGTTGCGAGATCGGCTTCCCCGAGTTGCGCACCGGGCGCGAGATTGCCGCGCATGATCGCCTCGCGCAGCCGGTCGGCGATCATCTCCGCCGTCGACTGCCGGTTCACCGGCTCGAAATCAACGACCGACATAGCTGTGCCTTTCCGAGAAGAGGGAGCCGAGCGCCGCAGCTGTCGGCACTTCGCCGATGAGCCGCAGACCCTCCCAGATGGTGACCTGATTGGCGGTCAACACGGTCTTGCCGAGCGCGGCCTCGAGTTCCGGGAGCACCGCGATGGTGTGCATGGCGGTGTCGGGAATCAGCAGGGCCTGTGCGTCGGGGTGATCGTTGGCGAGCGTCAGTTCGCGCACCTGCGCGGCGGTCAGCGTGCCGACCTCGGCGGCGGTATCGATTCCGGCGCTCGACTGGGCGACCACCTCGATTCCGGCGTCGGCCAGGAAGTCGACGAACAGTCGCGCGACATCGTCCGGATAGCTCGCGGCGACCGCGACGCGCCGCACGCCGAGCGCCCGCGCCGCTGCGACGAAGGCGAGGCTGGTGCTGGATGCCGGTACCCCCGCTGCCGCGGCCAGCGCCCGCACCTGATCGCGTGCGCCCTGCGGCCCGTACACGAAGCTGCCCGAGGTGCAGGCCCACACGACCGCCGCGGGCCGCTCGGGCGCGAGCAATTCGGCCCCGTGGCGCAGCTTGTCGGGACTACCCAGATCGAGCAGTTCCGCAATGGCGTGCAGATCGGTGCCGTAGATATGGGCCACCGGCAGTCGCGTGCCGAGGACCGCCGCGGCCAGCGGGTAGTCGTCCTCGGCCGCGTGGTCGGGATAGATGAAGCCGACGGTGGGTGCCTGCATGCCTGTTCTTCCGTTCAGAAAACGTTGAGTAGCCACTTTCCCGGACCCATCATCGGCAGTTTCATCCGGCCCAGGCAGGCCCACATGGTGAGCTGATTGGCGGTGAGTACGGGTTTGCCGAGTGCCTGTTCGAGCGGCTCGATGACGTCGTAGGTCGGCAGGTTGGTGCAGCTGACGAAGATGGCCTGGGCGCGCGGATCGTCCGCACCGACAATGCGTTCGGCGATGGTGCGGTAGTTCACCTTCCAGATGCCGCCGCCCAATCCGAGGTGGTCGGACCGGATGACCGTGCACCCCGCCTCGGCGAGGAAGTCGTGCAGCTTGCCGGTGAGGATTTCGTCGTAGGGGGTGAGCACCGAAACCCTGCTGATATCCAGATGCCGAATCGCCTCGACGAGCGCGCCGGAGGTGGTGACGGCCTCCTGTGCTCCGGCGCGACAGATGGTGTCGCGCAATGACTTCTCGTAGGCAAGACCTCTGATGAAACTTCCCGAAGTGCACAGGTAGGCAACAACTTCCGGCTCCACGTGCAGTACGTCGCGGGTCGCGGCCGTCAGATGCACCGGGTTGGAGACCAGTTCGGCCATCGCCAGCGAAACCGGGACGGGTTCATAGGGGGTTCGGGCCAGATGCAGGCTGACGTCCAACGGCGCCCAGCGCCAGAGCTCGCGTTCGAGTGCGAGGTCGAACGGTGCGATGATCCCGATACCCCGTTGTGCTACGGGCCCTTCGATATCGGGAAAGCCGAGTTCCAATGCGGCCCCTCTCGCGCTCAGCCGTTGGACCTCCGAGAACGGTCGGATTGTTGACAATCATACGATGCGATTTTAGTGTGTCAATGTGGAACAGGGCCCGATTGTCACCGTCCTGCACAGTGACAGTGTGCCCGGCGCGGACCTCATGGCCACCGTGGCCGAACGAGCCGAAGTGCGCTACACGCAGGCATCCGGACTCGCCGACGCGCTGCGCGGCGCCGAGGTGCTATTCGTCTACGACTTCCTGACTCGCGCGGTTCCCGGCGCCTGGCATGCGACCGACCGGCTGCGCTGGCTGCACATGGGTTCGACCGGGGTGGATCCGGTGATGTTCCCGGAACTGCGGGAAAGCGCGGTCGTGGTCACCAATACCCGCGGCGTATTCGACACTGCCATAGCGGAATACGTGCTGGGGCAGATCCTCGGTTTCGCCAAGGATCTGTCCGGATCGCTGCGGCTGCAGCAGCGGCAGCAATGGCGGCATCGCGAATCCGAACGCGTCGCCGGTGCCGCCGTCTTGATCGTCGGCACCGGTTCGATCGGCCGATCCATCGCGCGATTGCTGCGTGCCGCCGGTATGCAGGTGCGGGCGGTGGGTCGGCGTGCGCGGGCCACCGACCCGGATTTCGGGGCGGTGAGCATCGATCTGCACGCGGAGCTTCCCATTGCCGACTACGTCGTCGCGGTCGCACCGTTGACGCCGCGGACCCGGGAAATGTTCGACGCCAAGGCATTCGCGGCGATGAAACCGCATGCCAGGTTTGTCAATGTCGGCCGTGGGGAACTCGTTGTGACCGACGACCTCGTCGCCGCGCTCAGTTCCGGATCGATCGCCGGGGCGGCACTCGACGTGGTGGATCCGGAGCCGCTACCGGCGCGGCATCCGCTCTGGGATCTGCCGAATGTGCTTATTACTCCGCACAATTCGGGTGATTTCAGCGGCTGGCGAACCGAGGTGGTCACCGCATTCACCGCCAACTTCGACAATTGGATCGCCGGTCGGCCGTTGGACAACGTGGTCGATAAAGCGCTGGGGTACGTGCCCGGCTGAAGGAGCCAATGCCATGAGTTACCCCCGTATCAACAGCAGCACCCGCCCGGCCGAGATGACCGCCGTCGAGTTGGTCTCGGCCTACGCGGCCGGCACCCTCTCGCCGGTCGAGGCGACCGAGGCGATCCTGGAGGCGATCGCGGCGCGTGACGGCGAGCTGAACGCCTTCTGCCTGGTCGATCCCGATCGTGCACTGGTACAGGCCAAAGATTCACAGGCGCGCTGGAATTCGGGCTACGCACGCGGGCTGCTCGACGGTGTGCCGATCTCGATCAAGGACATCTTCCTGACCGAGGGCTGGCCCACCCGGCGCGGCAGCACATCGGTCGATCCGCGGGGGCCATGGCAGGTGGACAGCCCGGTCGTGGCCCGGCTGCGCGAGGACGGCATGGTCTTCCTCGGGAAGACGACGACGCCCGAAATCGCCTGGAAGGCGGTCACCGACAGCCCGCTGACCGGTATCACCCGCAACCCCGCCGATCCGGCGACCACCTCGGGCGGCTCCTCGGGTGGCAGTGCGGCCGCGGTGGCGGCGGGCCTGGGGCCGGTTTCGGTCGGCACCGATGGCGGCGGCAGCATTCGCATTCCGGCCGCGTTCTGCGGCATTGTCGGCTTCAAACCGACGCACGGCCGGGTGCCGCTGTACCCGGCGAGTCCGTTCGGTCCGCTCGCGCATGCGGGGCCGATGACCAGGACGGTCGAGGATGCCGCACTGCTGATGGACATTCTGTCGCTGCCCGATCCGCGCGATCCGACCGCGCTACCGCCCACGGTGACCACCTTCCGCGGCCAGATGTCGCGCGAGGTGCGCGGGCTCACCGTCGCCTATTCGCCGACCCTTGGTTATGCCCAGGTCGATCCGGAGGTCGCCGCGGTGGTGGATGCGGCGCTGCGGCGATTGGCCGAGGCCGAGCTACGGGTCGTCGAGACGGATCCGGACTTCGCGGATCCGCGCGAGGCGTTCGAGGTGCTGTGGGCCGCCGGTGCGGCCACCATGCTGGCCAAGTTCCCGGACGGTGCGCGCGAACAGGTGGACCAGGGGCTGCGCGCGGTCTGGGAGCGCGGCGAATCCATCAGTGCCGTCGACTATCTCGACGCCCGCGATGTCGCCGCCCGACTCGGCATCGCCATGGGCGCGTTCCACAGCACCTACGATGTGCTGATCACGCCGACGATGCCGATCACCGCATTCGAGGCGGGCCACGACGTCCCGCCGGGCAGCGGCCTGGACAGTTGGCCGCAGTGGACGCCGTTCACCTATCCGTTCAATATGACCCAGCAACCCGCGATCAGCATTCCCGCGGGCACCACCGCCGCCGGGCTGCCTGTCGGACTGCAGATCGTCGGGCCGCGCCATTCCGACGATCTGGTCCTGGCTGTCGCCCGCTACGCCGAGTACGTCCTGGGGTCGTAGCCGGTCAGGCGCGGGCGAATGCCAGGGTTTCGCCCTGGACGCCGTGCAGCCAGAGGGCGTTGCAGGCGTCCGCAATATCGGTCAGCCCCGTCTCGATGGTGGCGAAGACATTTCCGGGTACCCAGCCGAGGTCGCCATTGATGAGCAGATTGTTGCGGCCGTAGAACAGCGCGAGATCGGTGGCGCCCTGCTCGTGGTGCGCCGCCGTGCCCGGCTCGTAGCCGTAGGCCGGGTTGCCGATCTCCCACGGTTCGAAATCGAATAGGCAGACATCGCCCGGAATGGGTGTGACGGTGGGGTTTTCCCGATGTGGTGCCGCGGCGATCCGTGGCACCAGCGTGTACACCTCATTGCGGGCGTACTTGGCGTGGAAGGCGTCGCCCTCCCGCGGCAGGGCATCCCAGACCGCGGCGCAGGTCTGCGGCGCCTCGGCGTCGAGCAGTCGGGCGCGGCAGCTCACGCCCGCCTTGGTCAGTGTGATGGTGATGTAGCGGGGCATCGGTGTGGTCTCCTGGTCATCCGGGGAGTTCGGCGAGAACGGTGGACCAGATCGCGAGCGCATCGTCGATCTGAGCATCGGTCACGATCAGCGGCGGAATCATTCGCACCACATTCATATGCGCACCGCAGGTGAGCAGCAGCAGGCCCTTATCGACCGCGAGCCGCTGCGCCGCTGCGGCCGTCGCGGTATCGGGTTCGCCTGTCGCGGTGGTGAATTCGGCGGCGCAGAGCAGTCCGAGGCCGCGTACATCGCCGATCGCCTTGGTGGCGCTAGCGCGCAGTCCGGTCAGCAGTTGCGCACCGCGTGCGGCGGCGTTGTCCACCAAATGCTCCGATTCGATCACCTCGAGTGTGGCGATCGCCGCCGCACAGGACACCGCATTGCCGCCGTAGGTTCCGCCCTGGGATCCCGGCCACGCCTTGCTCATCAGCTCCCGTGACGCCGCGATGCCGGATAGCGGGAATCCGCTGGCCAGGCCCTTCGCGATGGTGATGATATCGGGGCGGACGTCGAAGTGCTGATGTCCGAAGAACTTTCCGGTCCGGCCGAAACCGGTCTGGATCTCGTCGAAGACGAGCAGGATGCCGTGCCGGTCCGCGCGCTCGCGCAGTCCGCGGAAGAACGTGCTGTTGCCCGGGACGTATCCGCCCTCACCGAGCATCGGTTCGACGACGAACGCGGCGGTATCGGCGGGGGAGGTGACGGTGGCGAAGAGGTAGTCCAGTTCGCGCAGCGCGAAGGCGGTGGCCTCGGCCTCGGTCCAGCCGTAGCGGTACGCGGTCGGGAACGGTGCGACGTGCACACCGGACATGAGCGGACTGAATCCGGCGGAGAAGCGGGTGCCCGAGGTCGTCATGGTCGCGGCCGCGACGGTGCGGCCGTGGAATCCGCCGTGGAAGACAATGAGATTCGGCCGTCCGGTCGCCTGACGGACCAGGCGCAGCGCGGCCTCGACCGCCTCGCTGCCGGAGTTGGCGAAGAACAGCGTATCCAGGCCCTCCGGCAGTACGGTGGCCAGCCGCTCGGTGAGTTCGAGCAGCGGACGGTGCATGACGGTGGTGTATTGGCCGTGGATCAGGCTGGCCACCTGTGCCTGGGCCGCCGCGACCACATGGGGGTGGCAGTGTCCGGTGCTGGTCACGCCGATACCCGCGGTGAAGTCGAGATAGCGGCGGCCGTCGGTGGCGTAGAGATAGCAGCCCGATCCGTGGTCGACGACTACCGGGGTGGCCTGCTTGAGAACGGGGGATAGCTCGGTCATGGTGATCCGCCTCCCGGGGCGTGCATCCGCTGATGTCTATTGTCGGATTGTTGACAATATGCATAACATGAGCGCGGGGGTCGCAGCAATGGCCGGAGGCTGCGTCATGACGGAAAAGGAGCCCGCGCCATGCTCATCCAGACCACCCTGACCGCGGCCGAACGCGCCGCGATCGATACGGTGCCGACGGGTCTGTTCATCGGTGGACGGTGGCGCGCCGCGTCGGGCACGCTGCCGGTGACCGATCCGGCGACCGGGCAGTTGCTCTGTACGGTGGCCGATGCCGATCCGGATGCCGGGCTGGACGCCCTGGCCGCGGCCGATCGGGCGCAGGCGGACTGGGCGCGGACGTCGCCGAGGCAGCGCAGCGACATTCTCATGCGCGCGCACCGGGCGCTGCTCGCCGATACCGAACGACTCGCGCTGATCATGACGCTGGAAATGGGTAAGCCACTGGCCGAGGCGCGCGGTGAGATCGCCTATGCGGCAGAGTTTTTCCGCTGGTTCGCCGAGGAGGCGGTACGCCTCGACGGCGGGTATATGCCCGCCCCGGCGGGCGATTCGCGCTTCCTGGTGACCAGAGCGCCGGTCGGTCCCAGCCTGCTCATCACGCCGTGGAACTTCCCGCTGGCCATGGGCACCCGCAAGATCGGTCCCGCACTGGCCGCCGGATGCACCTGTGTGGTGAAACCCGCTGAGCAGACGCCACTTTCGATGCTGGCGCTGGCCGACATCCTGGACCAGGCCGGTGTGCCAGCCGGTGTCGTCAATGTGATCACCACCGCCGACCCGGGGGCGGTGATGACACCGCTGATTCTGGACAGCCGTTCGCGCAAGCTGTCGTTCACCGGTTCCACCGCCGTCGGCAAGCTACTGCTCGAACAGTGCGCGCGGACGGTCATGCGCACGTCGATGGAACTCGGTGGCAATGCGCCGTTCATCGTGTTCGACGACGCGGATCTCGACGAGGCCGTCGCGGGCGCGCTCGCCGCGAAGATGCGCAATATCGGGCAGGCGTGCACCGCGGCGAATCGAATCTTCGTGCAGCGCAGCATCGCTGACGAATTCGCCGCCCGGCTCACCGACCGGCTGGCGGCGCTGCCGATGGGGCGGGGAACCGAGCCGGGAGTCGTCGTCGGTCCGCTGATCGATGCCGACGCGGTGGCGAAGGTGGTGCGTTTGGTCGCCGACGCCGTCCGCCGCGGCGCCACGGTGCGCATCGGCGGTGCGCCGCCGGACGGGCCGGGGAACTTCTATCCCGCGACGGTATTGACCGGAGTGTCGGATGACGCCGAGATGTGCCGGACCGAAATCTTCGGTCCGGTAGCGGCGATCGGTACCTTCGATACCGAGGCCGAGGTCATCGCGCGGGCCAACAACACACCGTATGGATTGGTGGGCTATGTCTTCACCGAGAATCTGCGGCGCGGACTGCGGGTGTGTGAGGCGCTGGAAACCGGCATGGTCGGGCTGAATCAGGGGGTCGTATCGAATCCCGCAGCGCCATTCGGCGGTGTGAAGGAATCGGGGTTGGGCCGGGAGGGCGGACTGATCGGAATCGATGAATTCCTGGAGACCAAGTACATCGGAGTGCGGTTGTGACGGCGGAATCGCTGCGCGACGGCGGTGGGCGCTATCGCATCGCGACCATTCCCGGTGACGGCATCGGCGTCGATGTCACCGCCGAGGCCGTCGGGGTGCTCGACGCGGTGCTGCCGGGTATCGAATGGACCGAATTCGACTGGTCCTGTGCGAACTACCTGCGCACCGGAACGATGATGCCCGCGGATGCGCCCGAGCAACTGGCCGGATTCGACGCGATTCTGCTCGGTGCGGTCGGCTTTCCCGGTGTGCCCGACCATATTTCGCTGTGGGGGTTGCTCATTCCGCTGCGCCGAGCGTTCGGCCAGTACGTCAACCTGCGTCCGGTGCGGCTGCTGCCCGGCACCGAATCGGCCTTGCGTGACCGTAGCGCCGAGGATCTGGACATTCTGATCGTGCGCGAGAACTCCGAGGGCGAATACTCCGCGATCGGGGGCATGCACCATCCGGGTCGCCGGGACGAATTCGTACGGCAGGAAGCCATTTTCACGCGGGTCGGCTGTGAACGGATCATTCGCTACGCCTTCGAACGCGCCGCCGAGCGCGACGGCCGATTGTGCTCGGCCACCAAATCGAATGGCCTACTGCATTCGATGCCGTACTGGGACAGCATATTCGAGCGAATCGCCGCCGAGTTTCCGCAGGTGGCGACCAGGCAGATGCATGTCGACGCGCTGGCCGCCGAAATCGTGCTGCATCCGGATCGGCTCGATGTGATCGTCGGGTCGAATCTGTTCGGCGATATCCTGTCCGATCTCGCCGCCGCGGTGACCGGTGGGCTCGGCCTCGCGCCATCGGGCAATATCAATCCCGAGCGGACGGCGCCGTCGATGTTCGAGGCGGTGCACGGCAGCGCGCCCGATATTGCCGGGCAGGGCATCGCGAATCCGGTCGCGCAGATCCTTGCCGGGGCAATGCTGCTGGCGCATTTGGGTGAGCACAGCGCCGCCGCCGCGGTGGATCGCGCGGTCTGCGATGTGTTGCGCGAAGGTCGCATTCGCACACCGGATCTCGGGGGCACCGCGACGACCAGCGAGTTCGGCAGTGTGATCGCGCGCCGCGCGGCGGAATTGGTGAAGACCGGTTCGGTGCTGGCGGAACCCTAGATCTGTCCTGCGGATGTGGTTCTGTCCTGGTGTACGGCAACAGTTTTCGCAAATATCCGACCTGAAGCAAGTAGAACTTCACCGGAATCGTCATGTGACCGCAAAGAAGTCGAACGGACGATCGCAAAGTTCATTCGCAACCATGGATCGACTCGCGTGTCTGCGGAAGGACGGGGTCATGAGGATCGAATTCGGGGGTGCGCGCAGTCAGTTGCGTCGCGCCTTGGCGGCTGCGGTGGCCGCGGCCAGCCTGGTGGTGGTAGCGGGCTGTGGTCTGGGCGGCGACGATGCGGCGGCGGTGACCTATGAGGACGCGAAATCGTCCGGCAAGATCAAGGTCGGCTTCGCCAATGAGGCGCCGTGGGCCTTTCTCGGCGCGGACGGTCAGCTGACCGGATATGCGCCGACCGTCGCCCGCGCGGTATTGCAGAAGCTCGGTATCAATGAAATCGAGGGTGTGGTCACCGATTTCGATGGACTGATCGACGGCGTCCGGGCGAAGAACTACGCATTTGTCGCGGCCGGGATGTTCATCAACCCGAAGCGGTGCCAGAGCTCGGCGTTCGCCATGCCCGACTATCAGGTGGGTTCGGCATTCCTGGTGCCGGAGGGCAATCCGCGCAATATCAGCCGCTTCGAGGACATCACGCGGGAGAACGTCCGGATCGCCACCCTCGGTGGTGCCGTCGAGAACGGCTATGCCCAAAGCTCCGGCGTGCCATCGCAACTCGTCGAGCCGATGGCCAAACAGGACGACATCCTGCGTGCGGTGCGCAATAAGGATGTGTATGGCGCGGCGATGCTCGACGTCACCGCCTCCTGGCTGGTGAAGAACAATCCGGACGCCCAACTGCAGGTCGGCCCGTCCTTCCGATTCGGCAGCCGTCCGGATGTGGGCACCTTCAACTTCCGCATCGGCGACGATAAATTCCGCGAGGACTTCAACCGCGAACTGCGCGCACTGCACGAAAGCGGCGAATGGCTGAAGCTGGTCGAGCCGTTCGGTCTGACCAAGGCCAACGAGGCGGACCCGGCCGCGACCGCCGAACAGTACTGTACGGCTTGACCTCGTGTCGTCGCATTTCTCGACCTACCTCGAGCGGGTACTCCAGGGTCTTCCTTTCACGCTGTGGGCGGCGGTCGGCGGTATCGCGCTGACCGTCGTGCTGTCCTTCGCCGCCGGTATCGCGATGCTGTCGCCGTCACTGCCGGTGCGGTTCGTCACGCGCATTTATGTCGAGGGATTCCGGGGCAGCTCGGAAGTGGTGCAGCTGTTCTTCTTCGCGGTGGCGATACCGATCTTCTTCGGGGTATCGCTGGGCGCGACGGCGAAGGGGCTGCTGGTCATCGGCATTATCGTGCTCGGTCTCAACCACGGTGCCTACGGCGCCGAAATCGTGCGGGGCGCTATCGGATCCGTGCCCAAGTCGCAGGTCGAGGCCGCGATAGCGCTGAATCTGTCACCATCGCAACGCATGTGGCGGGTGATTCTGCCGCAGGCGGTAGTGGAGATGTTGCCGTCGTTCAATAATCTGTTCATCCAGTTGGTGAAAGCGACTGCGCTGCTGAGCTTCATCGCGGTGCCCGAGGTGTTCAAAAAGGCCGATGAACTGCGTGCGGTACCCGCGTTCTCTCGCGAGCTCGGTGTCATCTACGCGATCCAGTTGGTGGTGTATCTGCTCATCGCGGTGGTCGTCACGGTGATCATGCGGGTGCTGGAGCGACTGGCGGCGCGGCGGGTCGGGCGGCGGCCGAAGCGGTCGAGCATCGGACTTTCGACGCGGGCGGAGGTCTGATGGAGAAATGGCGGTGGGACCGCTTTTTCGATGCCTTTCCCTTCATCTGGGACGGGCTGCTCGTCACCATCGAGTACACCCTGCTCGGATCGGTGGTCGCATATGTGCTCGGTCTGATTTTCGCGGTGCTGCGGCGGCTGCGGATTCCGGTGGTCGATCAGCTGTTGTGGGCGTTCATCGAATTCATTCGCAGCACACCGCTTTTGGTGCAGATCTTCGTGCTCTACTGGGTGGTGCGGCCGGATCTGCTCGGTGGACTGTCCGTCGACACCCAACGTCTGCTGGTCGGTGTGACCGCGCTCGGCGTGCACTATGCCTGCTACACCTCGGAGGTATTCCGCGCTGGCATCGACGCAGTGCCCGCAGCGCAATGGGAGGCGGCCACGGCCTTGAATCTGCCGCGCACCCGCACCTGGATCGATGTGATTCTCCCGCAGGCGGTGCCGCGGGTGCTGCCCGCGCTCGGCAATTACACGATCGCCATGTTCAAAGAGGTGCCGCTGTTGTCCTCGATCGTCATCCTCGACATGGTCTATCAGGTCAAAACCGAGTATGCCGCCGATACCGGTGGCGCCGGCCCCGAGGCCTGGTTCGCGGCCGGTCTGACCTTTCTCGCACTGAGCTATCCGTGCTCGATCCTGGTACGAAAGTTGGAACGACGTGTCTGAACCGATGATCCGGTTCACCGGTGTGGAAAAGCGCTATGGCGCGACGGTGTGCCTGGACGGACTCGATTTCTCCATTGCGCCAGGCGAATTCGTCACCTTGATCGGACCGTCCGGCTCGGGCAAAACCACAATTCTGCGCCTGCTGATGGCGCTCGAACGAATAGACGCCGGGACCATCGAGGTCGGCGGCGAGTTCCTGAGCCACCAGCAGCGCGGCGGCAAACTGGTGCCCGCCGGTACGGCGCACCTACGCCGGATGCGGCGCAAGATCGGCATGGTATTCCAGCAGTTCAATCTCTTCCCGAATATGACCGTCCTGCGCAATATCACCGAGGGGCCGATCCGCGGTCTCGGCGAATCGAAGGACGCCGCCGAGGAGCGGGCGCGGAAGCTACTCGAACTGGTCGGGCTCACCGACAAAATCGATGCCCGCCCCGCCCACCTATCGGGCGGCCAGCAGCAGCGAGTCGCCATTGCGCGGGCACTGGCCATGGAACCGGAGGTGCTCCTGCTCGACGAGGTGACCTCGGCGCTCGATCCGGAACTGGTAACCGGAGTACTGCACCTGCTAGCGGATATCGCGGCCGATACCGAGATCACATTCCTCTGCGTCACCCACGAAATGCGTTTCGCTCGTAGGGTTTCCGATCGCGTCATGATGTTCGACGCCGGTCGGGTACTCGAGGACGGCGAGCCGGAGAAGATCTTCACCGATCCCGAGCAGGACCGAACCCGTGAATTCTTACAGGCGGTGTTGGATGAAAACTGACACCCGATATTCCACAATCTGATACATGACCAAGCCGTGTCTAGTCCTGCAGCTACGACCCGAGCGAGCGGCCGCGGACGATGAATACCGCGCGATGCTGCGCGCCGCCGACCTCGATGTGGGCGACACGGTGCGGGTGCTGATGGATCAGGATATGCCCGATATCGAGCTGGACGATTTCTCGGCGGTCATCGTCGGCGGCGGGCCGAGCAATGTCAGTAGCCCCGATGCCGAGAAATACGGGTACCAGCGGAAATTCGAGCCCAGGCTGAAGAAACTGATGACCGAGATCGTCGGCCGCGATTTCCCGTATCTGGGCGCCTGCTATGGATTGGGCATCCTGGCGGATGTGCTCGGCGGCCGGGTGAGCGAGCAGCGATACGGCGAGCCGGTCGGGGCGCAGACCATCGAAGTGACCGAGCAGGGCCGCGTCGACCCGCTGCTACAGGGTGTCGGGCGGTCGTTCCGGGCGTTTGTCGGGCATAAGGAAGCCTGCCAGGACGTCCCACCCGGTGCGGTGCTGCTGGCCGGGTCCGCCGATTGCCCGGTGCAGATGATCCGCGTCGGCCAGCATGTGTACGCCACCCAATTCCATCCCGAGCTGGACGGTGACGGACTCGCGCTGCGCATCGAAATCTACCGGCATGCGGGCTATTTCGAACCGCATGAGGCCGAGGACCTGATCGCGCTCGGTCATCAGGAATCGGTCACCGTCCCGGGCGAGATCCTGCACCGATTCAGCGCGCGATACTGCCGCGGCTAGGGTTCACCACCTGCTCCGCCAACATTCGTCCGATCTCTTGGAGCACCTAGGGCGTGATCAGCTGATCGTGGGTGGCGGCGAGCAGGCATTGCCGTGCCTATCGCGACGCTCGGTCACGGCGTACCCGCGGTGCTGCCCGCAATGCGCTCGGCCAGCCCGGCAACGGTCGGATCGGCGAAAATCGCAGGTACCGCGACATCGGCGTCCAGCGCCTCACCGAGCAGCCGGACCACCCGTGCCGCGCTCAGTGAGTTGCCGCCGAGGGCGAAGAAGTCGTCGTTCAGCCCGATGTGATCGGCGGGCAGCCCGAGCACATCCGCGTATGCGGCGGCGACGACTCGCTCGGTCCACGTCACCGGTGGACGGAACTTCACCTGGACTGGACGCACCCGTGTAGTGGGCGCCGCAGCTCCTGCTCGGTGATCTGTACTTGCTGTGCGGTCAGTGGCTGCCTGTGCAAATCGGTCCTGCATTGTTCCTCGCTCGAGCTCTTCCTGGCCGCAGACCACCGGGTGCGGACACCACACTCCCGCAATCGCAGCATTCAGTTCTCACGCGCATCCCATACCGACTCCGATGTCGGCATGGTGCTCCGAGGGGGTTGGCTATCCCCAACCGGACCCAGGCGCCCGCCCTGTGCGGACGGAGCCCAACTACGTTCAACTTTCGATCGAACTATTACCGATCTTGTGTTACAGATCGCTCGATAATCAAGGTTCGGCGTGTTCGGATTCGGTTAACAATGCTGCGGTCCGCGGTCTCTATAGTGCCTGCTCCGATGCCGACCCCGTTTCTGCCGCGAACGTGGCTTTCGCGGCGCATCACGCCGATCGGTACGCGCAGACTTGGCCACCGCAGCGCCGGACTTTCGAACGCCTGCGCCATGAGCTCTACCACTATCCGGCCGCCGACCCGGCTCCTGCCGGGCCGTAAAGGGCGCAGCCTGACCTGGGCCCAGGTATCGCCGGACGATACGTCGTAACCTCATCGGATTCGGCACCGGTCAGGTCATCTTCCATGGGCGGATCGTACCGTTCCGCGGCCCGCCGTGGCCTCGACCCGAGCGTGCGCTAGTTCGGTTGCGCGGCTCGCCATCTCAGCATTCGCACTTCGTCACGCCAAGCCTTGGACCGAGCCTCGTTGAACACGCAAAAAGCGGCCCCCAATATCGAGGCTGGGAGCCGCTTCGGCTTCTGGGCGATGGCCGCACTTAGAAGGCGTTTTGAAACTATGTGTCCGAGGTGGCGAGGCGGCGGGATAGGGTGAAGATCATTGCGAGGTACCAGGGAGTCCACCCCAAACTAGAGCCCGACACGCTCGAGGTGCCATCCGGTCACCGAGTCGCACTCCGGCTTGGCGCAGCTCGCTGTCGACGCTAGGAGGTTCACCCGCGACGGATGTCAGTGTGCCGATTGTCGTGTGAAGTATCGGCTGTATCCCGCGAACATGGATCGGTAGATGTCCGCGAACCAGGCTGCCGTAGCCGAACTGGCATCCGGTTGTGTCGCGTCGAATGTCGATGCGATGTGTACCACACAACCTCCGTCGGCTAGATCGTCGACATACGTAGTGGCGACGTATCCTACGACGTGCTGATTGTCAGCCTTGATGTAGTGGATTCGCCGTGTTTCGTCGTTCTGGTAAAAGATCGTTTCCTCGACGACTCCGCCGTCGCTCAACACCATTCGCCGGGTACGGGGTACCGATCCCGGTGCGCCGACCAACTCGCAACTGATCAGTTGGGGGCCTTCGAGTCCACCTTCTTCGGCCGGCAGCCACCAGCGCGACATACCGGCCCAATCGCAGATCAGCTCCCAGACTTGCTGCGCGGGCGCGGATATCTCTATCGAGTCGTGTAGTGCTACCCGGCCGCTTCCGCGGTGGTTGGGTGAGCCGTCGATTTCCATCAGTGGATTACTTCCTCGAATTCGAAGATCATGCTGCGAAGCATGTCGGGCTTGGTCAGGTTCTCCACGTCGCGCGTGGCCGCCTCACCCTCGGGCGAGGTGAATGCCGCTCTGAGGGCTGCCATGTCGTCCCACTCCAAGGACGCGACCCAGAAGTACGGCTCACCACGACCCGGTGTTGGCGAGTGACCGAAGGCGAACCGGCGCAGTCCAGGCGGCACCTTGATCAGCGGAATGTGTGACTCGCGGTAGTGCCGCTCGAATGCATCGGGGTCCTCGGGTGTTGCGTACAGCACGAGGTAGCGGACCATGTCTCGTTCATCCTTTCGGGTTGTGGATCGGTCTCAGACGCCCGCGATGGGCAGGGTTCGGGGCATGCCGAACCGGGGGAACAGGCCGGTGTCGAGGAAAGCGGTGAGTTGAGCGATTCGGGTGCCATCCAGCGTCAGCACCGTGATCCCATGTGCGTGGGCTATGCCTGCGTGGTGATCTCGCAGATAACGCGCGAATGCCGGCTGGCCGTTGGCTCGGGTGGGTATGAGCCGGAATCGCCGTGTGCCGTGCGCGAAGCCCCACTCGGTGAAGAAACCCGCGATGGCGTCAGGGCCCTGGTATTCCTGTGTCAAAGGCGGCATCGAGAATATCGCGTCGTCGGTGAGCAGCTCGACCATCGCTGGTACATCACAACGCTCGAACGCGGCGACGAAGGCGTCGACGACGCGCCGCTCGGCAATAGAATTCGGCAGCACCGGACGCTGGAGTGCCCGCTGCCGGGTCGAGAGTGTCTGTCGGGCTCGTTTCAGTCCACTGGCGACCGCGTCCGACGTCGTGTCAAGCAGGCCCGCGACCTCGTCTCCTCGGTATCCGAGCACATCGCGCAGTACAAGGACGGCCCGTTGGCGAGGCGGCAGCGTTTGCACCGCGGTCACGAACGCCAACGACACGGCTTCACGGCTCTCCAGTAGCGCCTCCGGGCCGGGCTGCGCATCAAATCCCTCTGCCGCGTCCGGGTAGGGCTCCAGCCATGGCACCTCGCACAGCCGGCCCGTCTCGGGAAGCTCGGTCGACGAAGTCGCGGTGACCTCTTGCGCGCGGCGGCTGTGATCGCGCAGGGCGTTCAGGCACCGATTGGTGGCGATCTTGTAGAGCCAGGTACGCAGCGAGGAACTCCCCGCGAAACGGTCCATTCCCCGCCACGCCGCCAACAGCGTCTCCTGAACGAGGTCCTCGGCTTCGGCAACCGAACCGACCAGGCGATAGCAGTGCACCTGCAGTTCTTGCCGGTATGGCCCGGTCAACTCACCGAATGCCTGCGCATCGCCCTGCCGCGCTTGCGTCAGCAAGAAGTCGTCCATCTTCCCGTCCTTACGATCATCGGGCCTATTCATCTCCCACTTGTATAGACACCAACTACCCAGAAAACGGGGCGCGCCGATCTCGCACCGCACTGCCTCGTCCGGCAGGGCTTGGTGCTGTGGGTAGGTGGCGGCTTCGATGCTCTCCGGGTGACGACTCGCGACGAGGCGAATTCCGGCTTCCTGCTCAACGGGCCCGACGCCGGGCGGCCGGGTCGTTGTCGGCGTGGAAGCGCCGCAGTCCTTCGTCGGACACCTGCGCGTTCTCAACCAGGCTGCGCACCGACCGCTGCCCGGACAGCTTCAGCAGCACCGGCGTGGGGCAGCCGCGAAGTTCGCAGCTGGTGCAACGTATGCAGGCCGTCGTCGTAGTGCTCGGTGCGCCGGGTGTCTGGTCGAGTGGACCAAAAAGGTTCTCGCACTGACGATTCAGGTGATCAAACGCACCGATGACATGTCCGGCTTCCACGTCCTGCAGCGCCGTTGGGTTGCGGAAAGAACCCTCGGCTGGATCCTCGAGCACCGCCGATGCGTCTACCTCACCGCCGACGAACTATTGACGGCATTCGCCGTCCAATCAGTGAAGACCGAGGCGGCTATGCCGTCGATCCTCATGCCCGTACAACCGAGCGATGTCTTCGTCCGAGAACGCCACTACTACAACCGGTTCCTCGGCAAGAACCTCGCCAACCCACTCAGCGACGCCAAGCAGATGGTGTTGTTCCAGAACATCCCCGTCACCGACTCCGACGCCCTACAGCAGGCGCTCGGAACCATCCGCCAACATTGCTCCAATCCCAGCATCGCCCGCGTCCACACCGCTATCCACACGAGAGGATGATCCAACCCATGCACTTCATCGAGGTCGAGCGTAAACGCGAACTCCCCGATCCCAGTACCCTCCGCGAGCGGCTCACCGAACTCGGCTACCGCGAGGCCGGACACCTCACCGAAGTTGACACCTATTATAGCCGCCCCGATGTCGACTACATGAAAACCGTTGAGTGCCTTCGTATTCGGCACCGAAACGGGTTCGCCGAAATCACTTACAAGCCCCCGTCAAATGCCAGCACCCACAGCGACGCTGGCGTGATCGCAAAACGCGAAACCAACGTATCTCTCAGTGGTCCAGACCAAGCCGCATCCGCGAACCAACTGCTCGCTGCAATCGGCATGGTCGAACTCGTTCGCGTCGAGAAGGCTCGCACCATCTACGAGCACCCCGAACACGACGACATCATCATCGCTATCGACGCCGTCACCCACGCCGGAACCTTCGTCGAAACCGAGGTCACCGCCGCAGACACCGACGCTGCAACCATCCACCTCGAAGCGGTCGAAACCGAACTCGGCATAGCCGATCACCCGGTCGTCGGCCTGCCCTACCGCGATCTGGTCATGGCTGCCGCCCACTGATAACAACCTGAAGAGATCTTTCCGCACGCACCCTCGCCGCGAACGCGGGAACGGCAGAACCCTCGGTATCAGTCAATCAGTCCCGCGGACATCGGTGGTTCTTACATGTGGGAGTCCTGCGCCGTGCAGGATTCGGTTTCCCGCAATCCTGGAGCCCTGCGCCCGGAGGTGCCCTGCCAGGTCGCATCGCGTGATGTGCGGGGAGCCCAATCAATCCCGCGAAATCTGTTGTGCCGCAAGCTTGTCTCATGGCCGATTGGGTCCGCGTGTCGCCTTGGGCAACCGGGCAAATTGGTATCTTCGGGCAGGTGGTTGGTCTGACGCACCAGGTGGCGGGATGGTTTGCACACGGAGTATGGATCGCCCCCGCAATTTCTCTGGGAAGTGCACTGGTCGCCGTCCAGGCGTACCGCAATGCACGTGCGGTTGCCCGCCGTGATGCGTTTCGGTCCGCTGCGGATCTACATCAGGACCTAACGACCGGTGCTGTGGCCGCCGCGCGCCACGTCGTCGGCGCAAGCCTCTACGGGAACTCTGACGCAAGGTCTCGGGTTCAAGACCAGGTGATGCAGAGCTACTACGTGCTGCTCTGGGGATTCGAGCGGCTTGCGACTGGAGCGGAGGTTCTTCGGAGGGCAAAGTACGCCGAGGCTATCCTTGTCCTGCACGATGCGGTCGAATGGCACGTCATCGAGATCGGCAAGAATATTGCGAAGCTGCACCAGGACAGCGGACTTCGCACTGATGACGTCGAAGCGATCCAACGATTCAAGAAATGTCTACAGACGCTGAAGGCCGTGGGCATCGATGCACAGGTCGATCTAGGCCCCTGAAACTTGCAACCGACCACGCCGATTCGCGGGGGAGCCGGAAGCCCCAGGGTGTCGACCTCGCAGCCGCTCACGCGCCGCTGCTCACCGGCCCAAGGTGGGCACTAAGGAGTGTGTAACCGAGATGTCACCCCCGCCGGTCGGGACGGGTGTGGGTGGTGGTCCGGTCCGGCGGGTCGCGTAGGAGGGCGGCGGTGCGATCCACTCGAGCCGCCGCCCAACTCCGCGCTCCGAAGGGCCGGCTCGCGGCAACGTCCTTTGCCGAATATTCTTTGACCTGAAAGTAGGTCGGCTAACCGTTGCACCATCCCGTAAGCCAGGTGGTCATTCGGTTCATCGCGGCGGCAATACACCCCCTAGTGGCGGCGGGACGTGACCATGTTAGTCGAACGTACTGTCGAACCATGCACCCGAGCAATGACATTCGTATACGACCGTGACCGCTCGGCGCATAGCGAAGACCCCGCCCGGGGTGAGGAGGCCGGGCGGGGTCGGTGTCCCCAACGAACACCGTTGGGCCTTCTTTGCTATCTACTTCGCCGGTGGCATGGGCGGCTGGTTGATGGTGGTTAAGTTCCGGGCCGCCGCACCGCATCGGCCGGAGCTGACATCGGCGCACAAGGAGTGCGTAACCAAGATGCAATTGCCCGCCTGGCCATCTCGGCCGGGCTCGAGGTGGTGCTCAGCAAATCGCGAGACCCTGAGACCCCCGCTAACCTCGTCGCCGACCTGGGCGGCGGAGTTCGACCAGCCGCACCGACCGAAGCGTCGCGCGCCGCAGACCTGGTGGTAGCGGCCATCCCGCGACATCCCCGCTATGGACGTCGAAGCCTTTCTCCGCCGGACCAGCCGAATCCCGGCATCCACGTTGGCGACGCGAATCGCCGAACTCATCGAAACCACGGTCCGCCGCTCTGCAGGCGAAGCCAGGCTCCCGAGTGCCGACCGACTCTGGAGCCCGCTCTCGCTGTAAGCGCTGTGGTCAATAGCAGCTCAACATATTTGCCAGTTGCGGCAAGTTTGCGGGTAGTGCGGGCGGATGCCGCGAGCGTTGGTGGCCGATCGAGAGAGACTTTTAGTTGATACTGCTAACGTTGGCGAGTCGTCGAGTTCTGGGCGGCTGGTAGGGCACCCGGTGATTACGTGTCGAAATCGCCTGTCCTGCAGCTGCCGTGAGGTGACTCCAGTGACCTGCGGTGGCCCGGCCAGGGTTCCGGTTCTCGACGCGGACCTCATGGCCGGGGTCACTTATGGTCGGCGTCGCAAGGAGGGCTGAACTGAGTGCTGTGGCCGCAGGCTGTGTTATCGCCGCGGTGCTTTCATCGATCCTGGCCCCCTTCCTGATTCAACGTCTGGAGTCACGTCTTTGACCACGCCACCGTCTGCCCACATCACGGCGATCGGGGTCTGCCCCGTCCAGCAGGGTTCACCCACCGATGGCGGCGAACCGCGAGTGCTGCTGCACACTCCGGAGTTCGCCGCCGATCCGCATCGCGCCTACCGGGACGCGCGCAGTCAGTACGGTTCGCTGGTTCCGATGGAGTTGGCGCCCGGGGTGTCCGCCACCCTGGTGGTCGGATATCAGACCGCGCTGCGAATTCTCAACGATCCGGAACACTTTCCGGCCGATCCGCGGCACTGGGAAAAGGGGATTCCCGACGATTCGCCGGTCAAGCCGATGATGATGTGGTATCCGAACGCACTGCGCAATGCCGGTGCGGCGCATGCCCGCTATCGGCAGGCATACACCGGAAGTATCGACGGAATCGATCTGCACGCACTGCATTTCACGGTCGAGAAGATCGCCGTGCCGGTGATCAATTCCTTCTGTGCCTCCGGTGCGGCCGACCTGGTCACCCAATACGCGCTGCCGGTCGTATTCGAGGTGCTCAATCGGATGGTCGGCTGCTCGGCGGAACTGGGGCAGCGGGTCGCGACCGGTATGGCGATGCTCTTCGATACCGTCGAGGCCGCCGCCGGTATGGAGATGCTCAGCGCGGCGCTGATGGAGCTGGTACAGCTGCGGCGGGCCGAGCCCGGTGACGATGTCACCTCCCGGATGGCGCATCACCCGTCCAAGCTCGACGACACCGAAATGCTATGCCAGCTGATCAGTTTCTACGGCGCCGGTATCGAACCGATGCAGAACCTGATCACCAACACCCTGTTGCTGATGCTCACCGACGACCGGTTCGGCGGCGATATGCTCGGCGGCAGCCTATCGACCCGCGATGCGCTCGACGAGGTGCTTTTCAACGACCCGCCGATGGCGAACTTCAGCATTACCTACCCGCGCCAGCCGATCCTCATCGACAACACCTGGCTGCCAGCCCATCAGCCGGTCGTCGTCAGCCTATCCGGCTGCAATAACGATCCCGCGATCCGCGGCGGGGATCGCACCGGCAACCGCTCCCATCTGGCGTGGGGCGCCGGACCGCATGCCTGCCCCGCCAAATCCGTTGCCTACCTGGTGGTGCAGGACGCCATCGATCAGCTGCTCGACGCACTCCCCGAAATGGAACTGGCCGTGCCAGCGGACGAATTGACCTGGCGGCCCGGTCCGTTCCACCGAGCCTTGGCGGCGCTGCCGGTCGAATTCCCGAAGTCCCCTCTGTTGCCAGTGTTCTAAGGAGATAACGATGGAGCATGAACCAATAGCCCTGGACCTGACCGGCGCCGATATCCAAGGCGAGAACGAGCGGATCAGGGCGCGTGGGCCGGTCGCGCTGGTTGCCTTGCCCGGCGGTGTGCCCGCATGGTCGGTGACCGATGCCGCCGTGCTCAAGAGCCTGCTCGCCGACCCCCGGGTGTCGAAAGATGCTCGGCAGCACTGGACTTCGTTCATCAACGGCGAGATCGCCCAGGAGTGGCCGCTGCACCCGTGGGTCGCGGTGGACAACATGTTCACCGCCTACGGTGCCGACCACCGCCGCCTGCGCAGGCTGGTCTCGCCCGCGTTCACCCACCGGCGCACCACCGCGCTGCGTCCGCGCATCGAGGCCATCGTCGAGGGGCTGCTCAACGCGCTCGCGGCCACTCCACAGGGCGAAACCGCGGACCTGCGCGAGGGATTCGCGTATCCGGTGCCGATCGAGATCATTACCGAAATGATGGGTGTGCCGGACCATCTCGGCCCTGGCATGCGCACATGCGTCGACGGGTTCTTCGACACCTCGTTCGGGCCCGAGGAAGCACAGGCCAACTACCTCGAGATGTACGGTCTCGTCAGCGAACTCGTGGCCTACCGGCGCGAGACGCCCGGCGACGATGTGACCAGTGTGCTGATCGCCACCCGCGATGAGGATGACGGTTCGCAGCTGAGCGAGAAGGAACTCGTCGATACGCTGATGCTGGTCATCAATGCCGGGCACGAGACCACGGTCAACCTGCTCGACCAGGCGATCTTCGCACTGCTCACCCATCCGCAGCAGCGCGCGGACCTGGTCGAGGGCCGGGTGCCCTGGTCGGATCTGGTCGAGGAGACACTGCGTTACGAGGCGCCGGTCGCGCATCTGCCGCTGCGCTATGCCGTCGACGATATCGAGATCGGCGATATCCGAATCCCCAAGGGCGAGGCCATCCTGGCCTCCTACGCCGCGGCGGGCCGCGACCCGAACCTGCACGGCGCCACTGCCGCCGCATTCGACGTGCACCGGGCCAATAAGGAACATCTGTCCTTCGGTCACGGCGCCCATCACTGCATCGGCGCGCCGCTCGCCCGGCTCGAGGCGACCATCGCGCTTCCGGCCATCTTCGAGCGCTTCCCGAATCTGCGCTTGGCCGTCGACCCGTCGGAATCGGCTCCGGTCGGCAGCTTCATCTCCAACGGACACCGCACACTGCCGGTGTTCCTGGACTAGTTCCGACGCCGAGTGGGGTGCCGCATCGGCACCCCGCCTGGCAACGCTGCCCGGGGTACCGCTGTGCGACCTACTTGCCGCCCAGGGTTCGGATCGCGTCGAGTTGGGCCGGTGTCCCGAGGACGATCAGAATCGTATCGGCCTTCAGCGTGGTTTCGCCGGTGGGATTCGCGATGAACTGGCCGGTCGCCGTTCGGATGGCCAGTACCAGTGCGCCGGTTGTCTGGCGCAGTGCCGAATCCTTCAGGGAACGGCCGACCAAGGGGGATCCGGGGACGATCTCGACTTCTTCGATTCGGTAGTCGAGTGTGTCGTCGTGCATGACGACGTCGAGAAATTCGGCCACATTGGGCTGCAGGGCGAATGCGGCCATCCGGCGGCCGCCGATCAGCTGCGGGTTCACGGCTCGATTCGCACCGGCCCGCAGCAGTTTCGACTTCGAATCCTCGGTCCGGGCGCGGGCGATGATGACCAGGTCATGGCGCAGTGCACGGCTCGACAAGGTCACGTAGACGTTGTCGGCGTCGCTGTCGAGCGCGGCGATCAAGGCTTGGGCGCGGCCGATTCCGGCGGCCTGCAGAATGCTGTCGTCGGTGACATCGCCGAGCACATTGGGGTATTCGAGATCCTGCAGGCGCGCCGGGTCGCGATCGACGATCACGATCTGCTTGCCGAGTCCGCTGAGATATTGCACGCAGGAGCGGCCGACGCGGCCCCAGCCGCACACGATGACATGACCGGACATCCGGTCGATCCGGCGGTCCATGCGTCGCCTCTCCATTTGTTGGCGCAGATGTCCCTCGATCAGCGCCTCGAGCACGACACCGAACAGATACAGCGCGGTGCCCGCACCGACCAGGATGAGCAGCATCGTGAACACCATGCCCACCGCGTTGAGCGGGTGGACCTCGCGAAAGCCGACGGTGGTTATCGTGGTCACCGTCTGATAGAGCGCATCGAGCAACCCGAAACCGAGCAGGCCATACCCGATGGTTCCGACCAGCAGCATCAGCAAGAACGCCAAAAGCGCTCGGCTGATACGTCGTAACGGGCTCACGCGAGGATTGTCCACCCGCGGCAACGGTCGTATCCGGCAATTGCCGCGCGACGCGCGTTATGCGATTGTCGGTTGCTCCTCGGCTGGTATCGGGGAGATCGAGCCCTCGACAACTCCGACGGCCGCACCGACGGCGGCGCCGGCGGCGGCGGCCGGGGCGGCGATCACCGCATAGCCGATGGCCGCGCCGATAATGGGGACGACCACCAGGCCCGCCGGGAGGAATGGGATTCCGGCGATGAAGCCTGCGACCGCACCGACGGCGGCACTGGTGCTGGCGATCGGGCTCGCCAGGGTGGAGCCCACCGACGCGCCGATGACCGCGTCACCCACGACAGCACTGGCGATCTGGTCGGAACGAGCGCGTTCGACACCTCCCGACTGCAGGGCCTGGGACAGCGCGGATTCGGTGCCCGCGGAAGCGTCATTGATCTGGGCGGCCACCTCGGGCGGCAGAAAATCCGGGCGATCGACCTGGACTTTGCCGATCCGGATGCGGTTGGCGGGGGCAGCGAAGGGTGCCTGCGGGACTTGGCCCGGCAGTGCCGCGTTCGGACCGTCCGGCACCACGAAGTCCGGATCGGCCACGGGTGCGGCGGCGTAGTGCAGCGGCAAGGGTGTGAATGCGGCCGGGTCGTCGACCGGAGCCGATGGATCGGCGATGAGCGCCAGTCCATAGGGAGTCCGCGACAGCGTCGCGGTACCGAGTGATTGCGACTCGGCACTGGCAGATGCGGTGCTGGTCAGGGCGACGGACAGGGGGAGCGCACTGGCTAGGATCAGTGCGGCTGTGCGTCGACGGATGGGATGAACCTGAACGGCGGGCTGATGTTGGCCCATGGGCTACCTCATTCCGAACATCGGTTGGTTACTTACCTACATTCGGAACAGTCCGCCTTTCGGATGAATACGAATTTCGAGGTTGTGTGCGCTGGCTGATGCGAGCGGGTGGCGGTGCGGTTCCGTGCCACCAATGTGGCGGTCCGAACCGGCTTGCACCGTCGAGCCCCGGCACTCGCGAGCACCGCATTGCGCCGGTCCCCGGTCGCCTCTGCCAGCCGCGCCGAAACGAATCCGCCACCCAAATCCATACCGGCACCGGTGATAACGAGCCCACCGGCCTCGATCAGCGGGGTCAACTCGGCCCGAGCGCTCCGGCATCGGACCGTGCCGCCCACACCACGGCCGCAACATCGGGCAGATCGCGCGCCCGCGGATCCACTGGCTCCCCGCTCTCGACCCGGCATCGGAATCCTGAAGCAGAGGTCTATGTGTGGTTTCCAGCGCAAAGCCAACGTTTACGAGCCGTGAGTTCGGTGATCAGTCCGTGCGAGACGATGGAGATCATCTCGTTCCCTTTGACTTCCTTGCTGCCACGGACTCCTGATAGATGTCGGCGTAGGTTCGTGAGTCTTTTACCAGGTCATCGGCGAAAGCCGCGACATCATTGCCAATGAGTTCCATGACTCCTTTGTCAGCTGCGACCCCTTCCTCGAAGAAATCGACAATCCCCGAGAGCAAGCTCCCGTCGACCAGTTCGACCGGCCCGATCTTGAAAAAGTACTTTTGCATCTCTTTGTAGACGATCTGGTAATCGGGTGGGAGCGCCTTGACTCGCGCCATGTGCGCCCGCCACGCTCTCTTACCTTCGATGATGTCGTGGATGCCCACCTTATCCTCCTAGCCGGCCCAGTTTCTTTGCAACGTTCTTGTTCAGCTGCGTGCGCCACTTGTCGTGAAAGCTCTTGGCTCCTTCTTCGCCAGCAATGGCCGCACAGAAGCCTTTGATGTCGTCGCCCAGTGCCTCGTGGACACTCTGACCATCCGACGCTGTTTCCTCGAGCAGCCCCAGAGCGCCGTCGAGAATGGGCATCAAGTTGCGACCCGTGAAGTCTCCGTAGGGGAAGAGATGGATCTGGATCTCTTCCCACGCCGTTTGATACTCGGTCGGGAGGGCCTTGGCTCGAGCTATGAAGGCTTTATATTCCCTGGTGAGATCGCTGCCTGTGATTGTCTCCCAGAAATTCATTGGTTGCTTTCCTTGAGATCATTGATGCGTGATGAGACGTATTCCCATTTCGTCCAGAATGTCGCGAGTTCTTTGCGTCCAGCATCGTTGAGTGTGTAAAATTTGCGCGGCGGGCCGACTTCGGACGGTCGTTTTGAAACATCGACCAATCTGTTCTTCTCCAACCGCAGCAGAATGGTGTAGACCGTCCCTTCGATGACGTCTGCGAAACCGAGTTCATTCAGCCGGCGCGTGATGGCGTAACCATATGTCTCCTCGGTGTCGATGATCTCGAGGACGCAGCCCTCGAGCGTACCTTTCAGCATTTCCGTCAAATTGTCCGTAGCAGGCCTCCTTCGATCGAAAGCGCACTATTCAGTGCTACTGACTACCACTAGACTGTATCACAGAGTAGATGTCGAGACACCCCTCTCGAAGAGGTCGTCACGGAGCGGCCGTGGGTCGCGGTCGGGCGTTGATGTGCACCATCGCCGATTGCAGTAGGTGCGGCGCCAGCATCGACGCCTCGGCGTGCGCGCGGTCAGCGCCGGTGAGTTGGGAATCCTTGCCCGAGCCGTGATTCCGAGTCCGAGGTTTCGGTTCCCATTGCCCGGCTGAAGGCCAAGGCTCTGGCAGCTGCGCGATATCTCGAGCCGCGTCGATATGGCACGGGCGGTTGGGCTTTCGCACGCGCATTTCAGCCGGGAGTTCCGGCGGGTGTTCGGAGAGTCGCCGCAGGGTGTTGACCAGGCGGTTGGAGCGGGCCGCAGCGCTGCAGAGTTGACCGACACCGAATACAACTCGGCCCTGTGCGGTAGCTACCGCACAGGGCCGAGTCGCGATTCGGATCAGGCCACGGCGACCAAACGGGCCGCATTGGCCGACTCGTCGTCGGCGGCCTTATTGGCCGCCAGCTCGGCCTCGACCCGCTCGCGATAGCGGGTGACTTCGCGGTCGGTGGTCGCGGCATCCCAACCGAGTCGGGCGCCCATGAGGTAGGCCACCGCGGGGGCGGCGGTCAGACCGCGGTCCGCGGCTTCGATGGAGATGCGGGTGCGGCGGGTCAGGACGTCATCGAGATGCAGTGCGCCCTCGTGAGTTACCGCGTAGACGACCTCGGCACCGAGGTACTCGTCGGCACCCGGGAGCGGTTCGGCCAACTCCGGTTCGGCGGTGATCAGATCGAAAAGTTCGGAGACACCCGATCCGTAGCGGCCGAGCAGATGTTCGACGGTCGCGACGGGCAGGCCCGCGCGCTGCGCGACGCTGTGCACGTCGGCGGCCAGTTCCTGATAGCCAACGGCGCCGAGCAGCGGCAGATGTTCGGTCACCGACGGGGCGGCGGCGCGGCCGAAGCCCTTGACGGCGGCATCGACCACATCGGCGGCCATCACCCGGTAGGTGGTGTACTTGCCGCCCGCGATCACGAACAGACCCGGAACCGGTTCCGCGACAGCGTGTTCGCGCGACAGCGATGCGGTATCGCTGGACGCACCCGACAGCAGCGGCCGCAGACCCGCGTAGGTGCCGACAATATCGTTGCGAGTCAACGGCTCTCGCAGCACCGCGTTCATATGGTCGAGGATGTACTGCACATCGGCGTCGCTGGCGACGGGATGGTTCTTGTCCAGCGCCCAGTCGGTGTCGGTGGTGCCGATGATCCAGTGCCGAGCCCACGGGATCACGAACAGCACACTCTTCTCGGTGCGCATGATCAGACCGGTATCCAGGTCGAGCCGTTCACGCGGGACCAGAATGTGCACGCCCTTGGACATGCGCACGTGGAATGGGAATTTCACGCCGGTCATCTCGTTCATCTCATCGGTCCAGACACCGGTCGCGCTGATCACCCGGCGGGCGCGCACGGTGTATTCGCGACCGGTCTCCAGATCGGTGACGTGCGCGCCGATGACGCGCTCGCCGTCACGCAGCAGTCCGGTGACCTTGGTGCGGGTGAGTACCGTCGCGCCGTGCTGTGCTGCGGTGCGCGCGATGGTCATGGTGTGGCGGGCGTCGTCGACCTGTGCGTCGAAGTAGCGGATCGCGCCGATCATCGCGTCGTCACGCAGCGCTGGCGCCAATTCCATTGCGCGCGTGTGCGATAGGTGCCGGTGCATGGGCAGCGCCCTGGCTCCGCCGATGGTGTCGTACAGCGCGACGCCAGCGCCGATGTAGGCGCGCTCCCATACCCGGTGCTGCAGCGGCAGCAGGAACGACACCGGCCGCACCAGATGCGGTGCGAGCCGGTGCAGCAGCAGGCCGCGTTCCTTCAATGCCTCACGTACCAGCCAGAAGTCGAGCTGCTCCAGGTAGCGCAGGCCACCGTGGATGAGCTTGCTCGAACGGCTCGAGGTGCCCGCGGCGAAGTCCCTGGCCTCGACCATGGTGACGGTCAGGCCGCGCGCTGCCGCGTCGAGGGCGGCACCGGCGCCGACCACGCCGCCGCCGATAACCAGTACGTCGATTTCATTGTCGCCCAATGTGTTCAGCGCATCGGCGCGGTAGTTCGGGTCCAAACGTGCGGACACGGTACGTCTCCTTGTTTCGGTGCTACTCAGTCTTCGGGTTCGGGCCGAGCTGGTTTTCGAGGGTCATTCGTCCACATCGATCCAGTCGAGGGTGCGCGTGACGGCCTTTTTCCAACGGGCATAACCGCGTTCGCGCTGCTCTTCGGTCCAGGTCGGGGTCCAGCGCTTGTCCTCGTGCCAGTTCTGCACGAGTTCATCGGTGTCGCTCCAGAATCCGACCGCCAGCCCCGCGGCGTAGGCGGCGCCGAGTGCGGTGGTCTCGGCGACCACCGGTCGCGAGACGGGCACATCGAGGAAGTCGGCCTGCAACTGCATGCACAGTTCGTTGGCGGTGACGCCGCCGTCCACGCGCAGGGTGTCCAGGCGCACACCGGAATCGGCCTCCATGGCCTCGACGACATCGCGGGTCTGGTAGCAGATCGATTCCAGCGTGGCCCGCGCGAGATGGGCATTGGTGCTGTAGCGGGACAGGCCGACGATGGCGCCGCGCGCATCCGAACGCCAATACGGTGCGAACAGTCCGGAGAACGCGGGTACGAAGTACACCCCACCGTTGTCCTCGGCCTGCCTGGCCAGTGATTCGCTCTGTGCCGCACCGGAAATGACACCGAGCTGATCGCGCAGCCACTGCACGGCCGAACCGGTGACCGCGATCGAACCCTCCAGCGCGTACACCGGCTTGTCGTCGCCGAACTGGTAGGCGACGGTGGTGAGCAGGCCGTGCTGCGAGCGCACGATCTCGGTTCCGGTATTGAGCAGCAGGAAGTTTCCGGTGCCGTAGGTGTTCTTGGCCTCACCCGGACGGAAGCACACCTGACCGACGGTGGCGGCCTGCTGATCGCCGAGCACACCGGCCAGCGGCACCTCGCCGCCGAACGGGCCGTCGGCCCTGGTCTTGCCGAACAGTTCCGGATTCGATGAGGGTGCGATGGTCGGCAGCATCGCGCGCGGAATCCCGAACAGCGAGAGCAGTTCGTCGTCCCAATCGCAGGATTCCAGATCCATCAGCATGGTGCGACTGGCATTGGTCGGATCGGTGACATGCACCCCGCCGTCGATGCCGCCGGTGAGATTCCACAGCAGCCAGGTGTCGGTGGTGCCGAAGATCGCCTCGCCCCGCTCGGCATCGGCGGCGACGCCGGGGACGTTGTCCAGGATCCAGCGCAGTTTGCCGCCGGAGAAATAGGTGGCGGGCGGCAAGCCGGCCTTGCGGCGGATGACTTCGCCATGACCCGCGCGTTCCAGGTCGGCGGCGATCTTATCGGTCCTGGTGTCCTGCCAGACGATGGCGTTGCAGTACGGACGCCCGGTCCGGCGATTCCACACCACCGTGGTTTCACGCTGGTTGGTGACACCGACCGCGGCCAGATCGCTCGCGACGAGATCGGCCTTGTTGAGTGTGGAGGCGATGACCGAGCGGGTGCGCTCCCAGATCTCGGTCGGATTGTGCTCGACCCACCCCGCGCGCGGCAGGATCTGCTCGTGCTCGAGCTGGTGGCGGGCGATCTCGTTGCCGCCATGGTCGAACACCATGAAGCGTGTGCTGGTGGTGCCCTGATCGATGGCGCCGACGTACTGGCTCATCGCTGTCCTTTCGAAAAACGCATGGGAAGAAGATTCAGAACAGGAATTGCGCGGCGAGTCCGGCGAGCGCGCCGCCAACCAGCGGGCCGAGTACCGGCACCCAGGCATAGGACCAGTCGGAGTTGCTGCGACGGGGTTCGGTGGGGTGTTCGGGCAGCTGTTCGGCATATCCCGCACCCGCCGCGACCGGGATTCGCGCGGACTGCGCTGGCGCGGGCTTGCCGATCGGCAGCAGCGCGTGCGCGATGCGTGGCCCGAGGTCACGGGCCGGGTTGATGGCGTAACCGGTCGGGCCGCCGAGCGAGGCGCCGATGCCGACGACCAGCAGTGCCGCGGCGACCGGACCCAATCCGGTCGGGGTGTGGCCGAACGCCATGATCACCAGAACCAGGACGAATGTGCCGATCACCTCGGTGGCGAGGTTCCACCGCAGGGCACGGATCGCGGGCCCGGTGGCGAAGACCGCCAGCTTCTTGTCCGCATCGGTCTCGGCGTCGAAGTGCCGTTTATAGGCCAGATAGGCCAGATTCGCGCCGAGGAAGGCACCGACCATTTGCCCGCCGAGATAGGCGATGGTGTTGACGACCGAAATATCGACACCGGGCGCGTACTCGTCCGCGCCACTGAAGAGAATGCCGATGGTGACCGCGGGATTGAGGTGACCGCCCGATTTGTAGGCGACGTACACCCCGGCCATGACGCCGAGACCCCATCCCATATTGATCAGCAGCCAGCCGCCGTCGTATCCCTTGGATTTGGTCAGCAACACATTCGCGACCACGCCGACACCGAGTAGCAGCAGGATCCCTGTGCCGAGTGCCTCGCTTACGAATACCGAGCCGAAGTTCACCGTTGAGCCTCCGTCTGAAAATGCCAGCCGCGGTTGCGGCTGCTGGCGCAGAGGTTACGACCGCGTTCCCGTACCGGACATAGCTCGCGTTCGACAATGCCGAACGGTTGTGGTGGCCGTCGCACTGCGCCGCCACTACTGTCCAGCGACCGTGGAGGTCACCATGACGCAGGTCACACCTCATAGCGCGGGTGTTGCTCGGAGGTCCCTACGCATTCGACATTGTCGAACTCGCAGGTTCCGGATAGGTTTCGGCGTATGCCCGGTCCGATCCAATCGATCGAACGAGCGGCGGCCGTCCTACAGCTGCTCGCTCGGGGTTCCGGCCGCCTCGGGGTCGGTGAGATCGCGGGTGCGCTCGATCTGGCCAAGCCGACCGCGCACGGCATTCTGCGTACGCTGCAGGGTGTCGGATTCGTCGAACAGGATCGGGCCAGCGGCAAATACCAGCTCGGTGCGGCCGTCTTGCATCTCGGGACCAGCTATCTCGATAACAACGAGCTGCGCTCGCGGGCGATCAACTGGGCCGATGCCTTGGCCGCGCGCACGGGTGAGTCGGTGCGAATCGGAGCGGCTGCGGAAGGAGATGTGGTGGTCGTGCACCATGTCTTCCGCCCGGACAATACCGAGCAGGCGCTCGAGGTCGGGGAACTGCTGCCGATGCACGCGACCGCGCTCGGCAAGGTGCTACTCGCTTATGACGCCGAGGTGGCCGCCGCCGTCCGCGCCGGTGAGCTGGCGCGGCTCACCCGGCGCACGATCGTCGACCGGGCGGCGCTCAACCGGGCGCTCGCGGCGGTTCGGCAGGCCGGATGGGCCGGAGAGACCGAGGAGTTCCGGTCCGGCGTCGCCGCTATCGCGGCGCCGATCCGCGCGCACGGCGGACTGGTGGTCGGCGCAATCGGGATCAGCGGGCGGGTCGACCGGCTCTGTGATTCGCAGCTGCGGCATCGGCCGACGCTGGTCGGCCTGGTGCGCGATGCCGCGTACGCGGTATCGCGGGATCTCGGTGCCGGGCACTGAGTTCGCTGAACTCGATCCGAATCACGCTCCACCGAACCGAATTTTCATCCGATAGGAAGCAGGCGATGTCGCAACGCTATGTGCTGGCGATCGACCAGGGCACCACCTCGACCAGGTGCATCCTGTTCGATCAGCGTGCCCGCCTGGCCGGTGTCGCCCAGCGCGAACACCAGCAGTACTATCCGCGTCCGGGCTGGGTCGAACAGGACGCGATGGAGATCTGGCGCAATGTCGAGCGGCTCGTCCCGCAGGCATTGCGGGATTCGGGTATTGCCGCCGAACAGGTTGTGGCCCTCGGCATCGCCAATCAGCGCGAAACCACGGTGGTCTGGGATCGGCGCACCGGCGTGCCGATCGGGCGAGCGATCGTCTGGCAGGATATGCGCAGCGATGACCTGGTGCGCGAATTCGACAGTAAGCCGGGTGCGGAACGGATCCGCGAATTATGCGGTCTGCCGCTTGCGGGCTATTTCGCCGCGCCGCGCCTGCGTTGGCTGCTGGATGCCATTCCGGGACTGCGGGATCGGGCCGAGCGCGGCGACGTGCTGTTCGGCACCATGGAGACCTGGCTGATCTGGAATCTGACCGGCGGTGCGGACGGCGGTGTGCATCGCACCGATGTCACCAATGCCAGCCGCACATTGCTGATGAATCTCACCACGCTGGCCTGGGATCGGGAACTACTGGAATTCTTCGGAATTCCCGCCGCGATGCTGCCGACCATTCAGCCCTCGACCGCGTCCTACGGGACGACCAGTCGCGTGGTGCCCGGCATCCGGATCGCCGCCGCACTCGGCGACCAGCACGCCGCGCTGTTCGGCCAAACCTGTTTCGCCCGTGGGGAAACCAAATGCACCTACGGGACCGGGGGCTTTCTGATGATGAATACCGGGCGAGAACTGGTGCAGTCGTCACACGGTCTGCTCACCACGATCGGGTATCAGATCGAGTCCGAACCGGTGTACGCGCTGGAGGGGCCGATCGCGGTCGCCGGATCGCTGGTGCAGTGGGTGCGCGACAATATCGGCCTGGTGTCGAGTGCGCCCGAAATCGAAACCCTTGCTCGCACAGTCGAAGACAATGGCGGCTGTTATATCGTGCCCGCCTTCTCCGGTCTGTACGCGCCGCATTGGCGCAGCGATGCGCGGGGTCTGGTCATCGGCCTGACCTCCTATATCACCAAGGGCCACCTCGCCCGCGCGGTACTGGAGGCAACCGCCTGGCAGACCCGCGAAGTCGTCGACGCCATGAACGCCGACTCCGGTCTGCATGCCCGCACCTTGCGCGTCGACGGTGGCATGACCTCCGACAACCTGCTCATGCAGATAGTTGCCGACGTCCTCGACATTCCCGTCATGCGCCCCTTCGTCGCCGAAACCGTCTCCCTCGGAGCCGCTTACGCCGCCGGTCTCGCCGTCGGCTACTGGCCGGACCTGGAAGGTCTGCGCAGCAATTGGCGCCTGGCGGGCCAATGGATCCCCCGAATGGACCCGATCCACCGCGCCGATGAATACGACAACTGGAAACGCGCAGTAGCCCTCACCTTCGGCTGGGCGCGGTCGAAACGGCAATAGGTACCCCGACCAGCGCCCCTGACGTGGTCGCATGCACCGTCGAGATCGCTCGCATCGATGTCCGTCGCTTCCGCGATGCCCTTGTCGCGGATCAACAAGTCCGCGAACACCTTGTCGGCCGATCGGTCACCGAATCCGGCACTCTCATCGTGGTCGCCGATATCGACCTGCCCCAGCGCTTCGTCGCATTGAGCGGCACTTGGAACGCCGCCAGCTTCCAATACGGTGACCGCGAGTTCGTCGGATAGCCCGGTCGGCGCGCCCCGACGCAGTCGGCGCAAACCTGAATCACGCTTTAGACTTCGGCGGTGCGAACTTCGTTGCGACCGGCCGTCCTGGGTCTGATCAGTGCGATGCTCGTGATGGCCGTCGGGTCGACCCCGGCGGCCATTGCGCAAGCGGTCGACCCGGCGGTCTGCGGCACGCCGCTCTCGCCGGATGAGCTGGACACCATCGCCCGGCTCTCCGATACCGGCACGCTGGCCGGAGATGCGTTGCAGCGGTTGACGATCGCGGTGGCGCGCCATCATGAGATCACCGACATCCTGGTCGCGCATCGGGATCGGCGCGGGCTGTTCCCACTCGGACTCGACGGTGTCGAGCAGTCGGCGGTTATGCCCTTGCAGCGTGATCCCGTCGCATTTCGGGACCGGGAGTACGCGCATGCGATCAGCCTCGAGCTACTGGGGCGATTCCTGAAAAACCTGCATGCGGCCTTTACCGGCGCGCCCGTCGAGCCACACTGGGCGCGGTATTTCGAGCTGGCCCGGCGGTGTGAGGTGTCGCCCGCCCGCGTCGCGATGGCGGGCTACAACGCGCATTTGACCGTGGATCTCGCGTATTCGGTGGCGTCCGTGGGCAGTAAGCCGGACAACGCACCCGACTACTTCAAGATTGTCGATGCCATTGCGTCATCCGGTCAGGTGATCGTCGATCGCACCAAGGAGGTCTACAACGGGGATCTCGGTCCGCTGTGGCGGTTCTATTTCCTCGGTGAGGGGCTGGACCTGCTGCTCGGTGCGGGGGTCGCGACCGGTCCGCTCCTGCGGGCCGCGGATCTCGGGTACAACGTGGTGATCTACGGCAATGGGCTGGCGCTGGAGGATCCCGGACTGCACGATGCGACCGTGGTGGAAGTCGGGCTGCTCAGTGCTTCCGTCGATGCTGCACTGGATGTGTTGACGCTGCTCAGAGGTTTGTGAGACACCTAGGCGGTACGGGTCTGGTGGCAGGGCAAGGAGTCGCGGTGGGCACATCACTCGTCAAGGGACAGAACGGCCCGCTGGCGGTGTCGAATGTCGTTGTCTCGGTGCAATCGGCGGCAGCGGTCGATGTTTCGGCGCTATTGGTCAACGATGCGGGCCGGGTGCGTACCGACGCCGACTTCGTCTTCTTCAATCAGCCGAATGCGCCCGGTGTCGGGTTGCGGTCGGGAATGCCTGCGGCGCTGGTCGTTTCCACGGCCGAAGTATCCGCGGAAATCGATCGAATTCGGGTGGTCATTACGCTGGATGATGCCACCGCAACTTTCGGGCAATTTCCGCCACCGGTTGCCACCGTCGCCGACGGATCCGGAAACATCCTGTACGAGTACGTGATCGGTGGGCTCGGCGCCGAATCGGTCGTGATCGCAGTGGAACTGTATCGGCGTAATTCCGACTGGAAGATCCGCGCGGTTGGGCAGGGCTATGCGGGTGGGTTCGCCGCGCTGGTCACCGACCACGGGGTGAGCGTCGACGATGAACCCGCACCGGTGTCCGTTGCGCCGGTGGGATTCCCGGCGCCCGCCGCAACGGCAGCGCCTCCGGCACCTGCCGCCGCCCCCGAAGTCCGCACCGTCCCCGGTGAGGCCGCACTCTCCTTCGAGAAGCGCGCCACCCTCGACCTGCGCAAACGCGAGGTCGCCAAGGTCCTGATCACCAAGAACGCCTTCGGGATTCGTGCCCGAGTCGTCCTGGTCATCGATAAAACCCTCAGCATGAGCAGGCAATACAGCAAAGGGGTCGTGCACCGCGTCGTCCAGCGGATGATCCCGGTGGCCACCCAACTCGACGAGGACGGCACCCTGGAGGCCTACCTCTACGCTCTGTCCTTCGCGAAACTGCCTGATATCACCATCGAACACGGCGATGCATGGGCCCAGACCTTCCTGCACCTCACCGGCATCCACCAGGGCATCGACTACGCCAGAATCGGTGGCCGCAATGACGAACTGCCGATCATGCGCGACATCATCGCCTCATTGCGCCCCGGCGGCACCCCGACCCTGGTGCTGTTCTTCACCGACGGCGGGTTCGCCAAGAAGCGTGAAATCACCGCACTCATGCGCGATGCGTCTCGGCTGCCCGCCTTTTGGCAGTTCGTTGGCCTCGGCAAAGCCAACTACGGCCTGCTGCGGACCCTCGACGAAATGTCGGATCGTGTGGTCGACAATGCGGGTTTCTTCGCCCTCGACGACATCGACCAGGTGGACGACGCGCAGCTCTATGCCCGCCTGCTCGGCGAGTTCCCGGACTGGCTGCGCGCCGCGACCCGGGCGGGCATCCTCGGCTGAATCATCGGCGAACCGAAAGACGCTCGCGCGCAACCGCCGACGCGGACTCAGCCGATAACCGCGTTCATGATGGTGCCCGCGCTGGTGGCGACCACGCCGCCGATCATGGCTCCGGCCACCATCTTCGGGGATTCCAGGCCGCCGCCGCTCCACTTCTCCCAGGCGAAACGGCCACCGGCGTAGATGATGGCGGTGATGCCAGCGAGCAGCACGAACCAGGTCAGATAGCGGACCATCTGGAGGAATTTGTCGGCCACCGGTGGGGCCTCGGGGGTGGGATTGCCGAGCTGCGCCCAAGTGTCGTAAACGCTGGCCAGGATCATTTCGGATTGCTCATTCTGGATGCGGGACAAGGATGTAATTCGCTCACCGAGGATGGTATCGGGTTCTCGGCGACCGCGCAGTCACGTCTTTCCGACCTTGCCAGACCACACCACGATGATCGGCGGTGTCGTCGCCACCAGCGCGGGCACCATCATGAATTCGATTCTCGGCACCGGCTGATCGCGGCACGGCACCTGGACTGCGGCTTGCCCGATATATGGCAAATCTGTGGCTATACTCCGGCTGATCTCTCGAAGTTGTCCGACCTGATCGGGAAAGTAGGGAGAAGGCCATGACCCAGGTGTCGCGGCGATCTGTGCTGCTGGCCGGTGCCGTCGCGGGCACGGGCCTGGCCGCGTGCGGAAAATCGACGGAATCCGGGGATGGCGGCGGTCCCCATGGTGAGCCGCCGGGCGATGCGCGTTCGATCGCGACCGACGCCTATATCTTCGGCTATCCACTGGTGCTGATCGATGTCACGCTGCAGACGAATACCGCTGCCGTTCCCGCGAATAGAATCGCCGCCCTCGGCCCGATCGATTCGACGATGAACTCGGTGGTCATGCCGAATGTCGACACCCTTTATGCGTCAGCCTGGCTCGATCTGCGTGCCGAACCGGTGGTGCTGCAGGTTCCGGAGATGGACGGCGACCGGTACTGGCTGATGCAGATCATGGACGCCTGGACCAATACGACACACAATCCGAGCAGTGTGGCACCCCAGGTGAAGGATGGGCATACCGCGCCGTACACCTACGTGATCACCGGCCCCGATTGGTCGGGCCCGCTCCCGGACAACCTGACTCCGCTGGCGATGCCCACCGCGACCGCATGGTTGATCGGTCGGGTCGAACTGCGCGATCAGGCCGATCTCGCCGCCGCCGAGGCATTGCAGCATCAGGTGTACATAGCGCCGCTGAGTGCCTGGCAGCGCGGTGAACGACCGACCCCGGAGATCGATCCGAATATGGTGGCCCCGATCTCGGCGCCGCAGCAGGTCGCGCGGATGGACGGACACACCTTCTTCACTCGGCTCTGCGACCTGATGCGCACTAATCCGCCAGCTGCCGCCGACGCCCCTGCCCTGCGGCGCTTTTCGACGATCGGTATCAGGCCCGGCGGCGCGCTGGATGGTGCTCCGGCCGCGGATCTCGATGCCGCCGTCGCGGCGGGCCAATTGCAGATTCCGGACTACGCCAATCCCGAGGCCAGACGCGAGAACGGTTGGGATATCGCGACCAATCTCGGTACCTATGGCACCGACTACGCGTTGCGCGCCTCCACCGCATGGACCGCGCTCGGTGCGAATCTGCCCAAGGATGTCGTCTATCCGGAGATCAGCGCGAATGCGGGGGAGCAGGGCACGCCGCACCGGTACCGGCTGTACTTCCCAGCCGGGCAGTCGCCGCCCGTGCGGGCTTTCTGGTCGCTGACCGCCTATACCGCTCAGCGCTTTCTGGTGCCGAATGCGGCGGGCATCTACTCGGTTGGGCACCAACGTCCCGTCGTACCGCTGCCGGACGGTGCGCTGGAACTCGCCATCCAGGCCGAGGATCCGAGAGGTGAAGTGCCCTATGGCAATTGGCTGCCGATTCCGGAGTCAGGAACGTTTCGGCTCGCGCTGCGCCTCTATGTTCCCGAGGGCGGTGCGCTCGACGGTAGCTGGACACCACCGAGTTTGACCCGAGTCGGATGAGCGAGGATAGCCATGGATAACTGCGATACCATCCTTACCCCGGCGCAGGTCTCGCGTCGGACGGTCCTCGGGCTCGCCGCCTCCGGCATCGGACTGGCTGCCTGCGGAAAGTCCTCGGACAAGTCCACGTCGACCTCGTCTGCCTCCGGCGATGTCGAGGCCATCGCCAAGGACGCCTATATCTTCGGCTATCCGTTTGTGTTGATGGACGTCACGCGGGTTGCGGCCGAAGCGATTGCCCCGGTCAATACCTTCCAGCACGCCACCGCGCTGCCGACACCGGAGCGCCGCGATATCCTGCGACTGAACCGGGACACCATGTATTCGACGGCGTGGCTGGATGTTTCGGCGGAGCCGATGGTTTTGCAGGTGCCCGCGATCGATCCGGGTCGCTACTGGCTGATGCAGGTGCTCGATGCCTGGACGAATACCGTGCACGACCCGAGTAGCCTGCGGCCGCAGGTGAACTCGGGTCGCCCGCCCTTCACCTATCTCCTCACCGGTCCGAAGTGGTCGGGCATGGTGCCCGATGCCATGATCGAGTTGTCGGTGCCGACACCGACTGTGTGGTTGTTCGGACGGATCGAGGTGAAGGGTCCCGATGACATCGCCGCCGTGAGGGCGCTACAGCAACAGCTGAAACTGGTGCCGCTCAGCGCATGGGCCACGAGCAAGGACATGCCGTCGCCGTCCACCAAGACGGGTCCCATCACCGTTCCGCCGCCGAAGCAGGTGCACGATATGGACGCGGCGACCTTCTTCAACCGAATGTGCACGGTCATGGCGGTGAATCCGCCACGTTCCGATGATGAACCGGCGATGAAACGCTTCGCCGCCATCGGCATTCGGCCGGGCGGCAGCGTCCACGGCATCTCTAACGATCAGCTGACCGCGGCGGCCGATGCGGCGAAGAAGGAGATTCCGGCCTACACCCCAACCGAGGTGAACGAGAACGGATGGCGCCTCAATCCGGGAGTCGGCACCTACGGCACCGACTATCTGCTGCGGGCCAATATCGCGTGGGGCGGCTTGGGGACCAACCTGCCGCGGGACGCGATCTACCCGAGCATGTTCGGCAAGGCCGACCGCAATGGCGTGCCCACCAAATTTCGGCTGCACTTCCCACCGGGACAACTCCCACCGGTCGACGCGTTCTGGTCACTGACCGCCTACGACGCCGACGGCTACCTGGTACCGAATGCGGCGAATATCTACTCGATCGGACATCAGGTTCCGGTGGTGCCCGATCCGGATGGTTCGGTCGATCTCGCCGTGCAGTATGAGGATCCGGGTGCCAGCGTGCCCGCGGGCAACTGGCTACCCATTCCGGCAGCGGGCCAGTTCTCGCTCCTCATGCGGCTCTATGCGCCGAAAGATGTTGCCATCAGCGGGCATTGGCAGCCGCCCGTGCTCACGGTCGCGGCGTAGGCGGCGAGATACCATGGGCCGCTTGGTTTTCCCGATTTCGGTCGCCGCCGTTGCGGTGCTGGTATTCGCCGCGCCGAGCGCCGCGACGGATGCGATCGGTGACGACACCCTGGGTGTGCCGTCGCGTACGGCATTCTCGTTCCGCTCGGTGGTTCCAGGTGTCGAGTGGGGCACTGCGAACGAATACGAATCGCGCACGGGATTGTCGCTGGTCAAGCTCTATATGGTCGATTACGCGCTGCACCACGGTGATCGCAGTGCGGAGGATCTGGTGTTGGCCGAGCGGATGATCCGCTACTCCGATGATTCCGCCGCCGACGCGATGGGCGCCAAGTATCCGCAGGCGATCGACGCCATCGCCGCGGAGTACCGCCTGACCGGCACCAAATCGGGTGCGGCCTGGGGCATGTCGTATACCAGCACCGCCGATGTGGCCAGCTTCCTTGCGGCCAAACAGCGCACCGAACCCAGCTCACCGATCTTCGATTGGATGGCCGCCGCGGGCGACCGGGCGGCCGACGGTACCTCCCAGGACTGGGGGACCGCGCGGCTGCCGGGGGTCCTGGGCAGCAAATGGGGCTGGTCCGATAGCGAGCCGCTCGAGGTGGCCTCGGCGTCGTTCGGCAACGGCTTCGCCGTCGCGGCGCATACCCGCGGCACACCCCAGGACCAGACGGCTGATCTCGAGGCTGTGGTGCCGCGGTTGCTGCAGGAGCTGGTCGCGCGCGTGTTCCGGTAGTCAGTCCTCGCCGTCCCAGGTCCAGTGCGGCACCGCGCGGATCGGGTGCAGTTCGTCATCGGACTCGGCGTGCGAATTCTGTTGTGCCACCTGCGCGCCGAATTCGGCATGTTGGCGCACCGCGTCGCGGAAGGCCGGATCATCGAGCAGGCCGGCCTCTTCGAACGCTTCCAGGTACAGCTGGGCGAACCGGTCGCGTTGTTCGTCGGTGATCGCGAGGCCGCGATGCACGGCGATGATGTAGTCGAAGCCGAGGTCGCGGGTGAAACGGTCCGGCCCACCGAAGGATTCGGCGGTGAACCAGGTGAGGTGGTCGACGTGGGTCGGGCGGCGTTCGGTGAACTGGGTTTTCAGCACTGGATCGGCCAGCACCTTGTCGTAGAAGGCTGCTTCGACGCGATGCAATGGCTCGTCGCCACCGGCGTGCTCGTACAGGCTGGGCATGGGAACCTCCGAACAGGGAGTCGAACCGGTCGAGTCCCATTACAGGCCGTCCTCGGTGGCGCGTCCACCGTTTCGCGATAAGCGATCAGGAAGAAAGTTATAGCTGATTGCTATTTATGCATCCCGCGAACGGGTGGCAACCGCTGATTCAGTTAACGGGTTTTACTAAACACTGTTCACAAGGCCTGGTTGTGTGGTTTTATCTCCTCAGGAACGTGTTCCACACAACGTTGTGAGGTCTGCAGCCCATGTCAGACCGGTAGGAGATAGCCGTGACCGTGACCACGCCAGCGATTCCCACAGGATTCGACTTCACCGACCCCGATCTGCTCGCCACCCGCCTGCCCATCCGCGAATTCGCCGAGCTGCGCCGGACCGCGCCGGTCTGGTGGTGCGCGCAGTCCGGGCGGGCCAGTGGCTTCGATGACGGCGGCTACTGGGTCGTGTCCAAGCTCGACCACATCAAGGAGATCTCGAAGAATCCCGAGGTCTTCTCCTCGCACGAGAACACCGCGATCATCCGGTTCAACGAGGAAACCACCCGCGAGCAGATCGACATGCTCGGCAATATGCTGCTGCTGAACCAGGATCCGCCGCAGCACACCAAGACCCGCCGCATCATCTCCAAGGGCTTCACCCCGCGCGCGGTGGAGAGCCTGCGCGCGGCGCTCACCGAACGCGCGGCCCGAATTGTGCACGAGGCCAAGCAGACCGGCCGCGGCGACTTCGTCGAACAGGTCGCCTGCGAACTGCCGCTACAGGCCATCGCGGAGCTCATCGGCGTCCCACAGGACGATCGCAAGAAGCTGTTCGACTGGACCAACCAGATGATCTCCTATGACGATCCGGAATTCGACGGCAACCACCATGCCGCGACCGCCGAAGTCATGGGCTACGCCTGGAATATGGCCGAGGAACGGCGCACATGCCCGGCCGATGACATCGTCACCCAGCTGATCAATGCCGATATCAATGGCGAGAATCTGGGTTCGGACGAATTCGCGTTCTTCGTGATCCTGCTGTCGGTCGCGGGCAACGAGACCACCCGCAACTCGATCACCCACGGCATGAAGGCCTTCGTCGACAACCCCGAGCAGTGGGAGCTCTACAAACAGCAGCGTCCGCGCACCGCACCCGACGAGATCGTGCGCTGGGCCACCCCGGTGACCGCATTCCAGCGCACCGCCACCCAGGACACCGAAATCGGCGGGCAGCAGATCAAGAAGGGGCAGCGGGTCGGCCTGTTCTACAGCTCGGCCAATTTCGACGAGGACGGTTTCGAGGATCCGTTCACCTTCAATGTGCTGCGCAACCCCAACCCGCACGTCGGATTCGGCGGCACCGGTACGCACTACTGCGTGGGCGCCAATCTGGCCCGGCTGCAGATCGATCTGATGTTCAACGCCATCGCCGATGTCATGCCGAACCTGCGACAGGTCTCCGAACCGGTGCGGTTGCGCTCGGGTTGGTTGAACGGGATCAAGCGCTGGGAAGTCGAATACGCTTGAATCCCCTGATGAACAGCTCGAAGCCGCGGGGGCGGGCGCCGGTGGTATCGGATGCGGATATCCGTCGGGTGGCCCGCGCACTGCTGGTCGACCATGGTCCCGATGCGGTCACGCTGCGGGCCATCGCGCGCGAGCTCGGCATTACCGCGCCCGCGCTGTACCGGCACTACAACTCTCGCGAGGACCTGCTGGAGAGCCTGCGCCTGGAGTTCTGTGCCGACCTCGCGGCCGAGCTGTCCGAGCAGATCGCGACCCTGCCCGATGACGGTGCGGTGCAGTTCTTCGCCATCTGCAAGGGTTTCCGGCGCTGGGCGCTGGCGCACACCAGGGAATTCACCCTGGTATTCGCCTCGCCCGGCGCGGGCCGGGCACGCATGCTGCGGCGGTTCAACGAACCGTTCGGGCGGATCTTCCTGGCCGCCACCGGTCGGCTGCTGGCCACCTACGATGTCGTGACGCCGCCGACCGATGTGATTCCGGCGGAGCTGCGCGATGATCTGGTGCTGTTCCAAACCGAGCTGCTGGCAGCGCTTTCGGAGTCCGGGCAGAAATTTCCCGCCGAAAAACTCGATCTCGGCGTGACATATCTGATGATCCAGATCTGGGCCCGGCTCTATGGGCACGTCACCCTGGAGGTCTTCGGGAATTATCCGATTCCGCTGTCGAATCCGGAGATTCTGTTCGATGCGATGCTGGCGGATCTGGGGCGGACCGCCGGATTGATCAGTGAGTGAGCCGGGACAGCCAGTCGGCGTAGCCGATGCCGATCGCCTCGCCGCGCTCGTCCAGGCAGAGGGCGCCGGACCGCAGCGCCCGCCCGATGCGGCCCGGGATGGGCACCGGCAGCGGTAACAGCTTGCGGCCGCTGTGGTTTCGGTAGATATCCGCCAGCTCGGTAATGGTGTGCACGGACGGCCCGGCGATATCGGGAATGCGTCCGGCCGGTCCGTTGTCCACCGCATCGGCCAGCCGGGTCGCGACGGCACTCACATCGATCGGCTGCACCTTCGCCGTCGTGTGCGGAGCGATCCGCCATCGCGCTGGCAGTGCGAGGATTTCGGTGACGAGTTCGTGGAATTGGGTGGCGCGCAACAGCGTCCACGGAACCTCGCCCGTGGTGATCACCTGTTCCTGGGCCACCTTCGCCTGGTAGTAGGCGATGGGCACCTGATCGCAGCCGACAATGGAGATTTCGACGTGGTGGCCGATGCCCGCCTGCCGCTCGGCCTCGAGTAGCCGACGCACTCCGTCCACCATGACCGATCGGGTCCGGCGGCGGGCACTCACCGCGTCGACCACGGTATCGCAACCGTTCAATGCGGATTCCAGTCCGGATCCGGTGGCGAGATCGGCGGCTCGATGCTCAGTCACGCCAGTCGCCGGAGCGGTCCGGCTCACCACCCGAACCTCATGTCCGCGCGCGCCCAGCTCCCGTACCACCGCGGTTCCCAGCACCCCGGTTCCGCCGACTACCGCAACCCGCATGATCCACTCCCTCCAAACGGCCCTGTTCGGTAAGTCGCACGCTACGGCGACACGGTACGCGAGCTCAACGTGCTTCATCGCATATGCCTGATTCGCCACACCGGTGTTCCGGTGCGCGGATGTGTGCGGTATCGGAGCCGGGGTGGGCGGTCAGATTCGCGCGCCTTTGGCGCGGTTACAGGCGCGGCAGAGGATCTGCAGATTGGTCGCGCTGGTCGCGCCGCCGCGGCTGAGCGGGATGATGTGGTCGAATTCGAGATAGTGGCCGTCGCCGCATTCGACGCATTTGCCGCCGTCGCGCTGCCACACTTCGGCCTTGACCTCCTGGGGGATGCTGCGGGTGTCGCGCTGGCCCGGGGTGAGGATCAGGCGTTTGGCGACCCGCAGCGCGCCCTCCAGGGCGGCCGCGACGTAGTCCGGATCGTCGACATCGAAGGTGGCGCCGCCGCGCGCCGAGGTCGCCGCGATGACCACCGTGCGCTGTTCGACCCGCACCGAAACCACCCGGTTCCACGGCAATTCGGTACCGGTGTCGGTGCCGACGAAGCGCAGCTTCTTATTGCTGGCGATCAGCCTGCCGTCGGTGAGCTTCGGCCCCCTGGCGAGCTGGCGCACGTGTACCGCGGGCAGATCCAAGTGCACCCGCTCCTCCGGATCCAGGTGCAGGCCGGGGGTCCGGACCACCGGTAGATCTCCGCCGCGCAACCTGGACAGGGTGTGGCCGCGATACATTCGCCTGCGCAGATCCTCGACCAGCGGTCCGCTGAGCGCCAGTTCCTCGATCGCGTATTCGAATGCCTCGTATTCGGCCTGCTCGATCTCCCCATCCGCGAATGCGAAGGCGACAAGTCGCTCCACATAGGTGAGCGCGACATCCCGCAGAGCCGCCCGTCCCAGCCCCTCGTCGATCCGCTGATACCGCAGCGACGCCCACAGCTCCGCCCATTCCGCGCCACGCGGCCCGAATGCGGTGAGCACCCGCCAAGCCTGGGTGTGCCAGTGCGTCAGAAACTCCTCGATTTCACTCTCGCAGCGTTCACACGGCGCGAGTCCGCCGAACAGCTTGCGTCGTCGGGGATTTCCGCACCGTGCACAGTCGCGTGGGCCGGGTTGCGGCCGTGCACGGATGGCGCTCGTCCATTCGGCTCCGTCCCACCAACGCACACGGGAGGGGTGCTCGGGATCGGAATGCCAGTCCGCACGTTCGGGATTCGGCGGTGGTGGCGGCGGCGGATCGATCCCGTGGCGTCGGCGATCGAGGTCGACTGCTCTGCTTCGGCCGAGCTGGTCGTCCTGGTCCGAGGGCGCGGAGTGGTGGAGCTGCCGAGGGGGAGTGGCATCGGTCGGTCCGCCCACGGAAACACGTTGTCGCGCTGGGGAGGTGGATGATCGGTGTTGTGGAAGGGCCGTCGGGGCCGGGCGCGGTCGGTCGGGTGTCGGCGCTGCGGGATCGTCGACGGTGACCCCGAATTCGGTGACGAGTCCGGAGAGTCCGCTGGCCCAGCCCTGCCCGATCGCGCGAAAGCGCCACTGGCCGTCGCGGCGGTAGAACTCGCCGAACATCATCGCGGCCACCGCATCGGTATCGGTGATATCGAACTGGGCGATCGGCCCGTCGGCGGCTTCGATGGTGAGGGTCAAATCCGCGATATCGCCGAAGGTTCCGTCGTCGACCGATCCCGCGACGACGATCCGGGCCACCTCCGGTTCGGTGCGCGGTAGTGAGATGCTCAGTCGCGCGGTACCAGGCGCGGGTTCCTGATCGAGCGTCACCGCCTGCGACATATGCCGGGGCGCATTGAAGAACACCAGATCCCGATCGGTGCGCACCGCCCCCGCCTCCGCCAGCAACAGCGCATGCGCATCCACCGCATGCTCCGACCGCCATGAAATGACCACGGCTAGAAGGGAAGTCGGTACCGGCGCATTGGCCCCTTTGCTCAGTTTCATCGTGCTCGAACTATGCCACGAAGGTCCGACACGCCGAACCTGCCCATCCCTTGGTTCGGCGATGCGAGCGAATACACGACTCGGGCGCACCACGGATATCGGCGGGTGTGTCCGCCAGCCGCAGTATCGCGCCCGGCCAGCGCGTACGGCACCCACTGCGCTGCGTCATCCCGACCTGCCCACTGCCGTGCTGCAGCGACAGGCTCGGACCAGTCGCACACGGACCTGACAGCGACGCGTTCGGGCCGTGCCGCATCGTGTGCTGTGGGCCGGTCGCACCTGCGGATCAGCCGGGCGGCTTGGGGTGCCGAGGTGGGTTGGGCTGGTGGTGCGTTGCGGGCTGGTGGTGCGTTGCGTCGGTTGCACGCTGCGGATCAGCCGGGTGGCTTGGGGTGCCGAGGTGGGTTGGGCTGGTGGTGCGTTGCGGGCTGGTGGTGCGTTGCGTCGGTTGCACGCTGCGGATCAGCCGGGCGTGCTGTGGGCCGGTGGCGACCGCGCTGCGGCGGCGGCCCGGTCTGGGTGCGGCCGAGCATCGGGAGCGGATCGGCGGGCCGCCGGTGTGTGGTGGGCTGGGCGGCGACACAGACCGGTCGGTTGGGGATTTGCGGTCGGAGGTGGTTCGAGTGCGGCAGAGTGGGGGTATGACTACCCCGAAGGGAGCGGGTCGGAAGGGTTCGGTTCCGAAAGTGCCGGGTGGGCGGGTGCCCAGTCCCAGCGACATTCTGGCCGCCGCGCAATCCGCGGTGGAGGCTGCGCAGTCGGCGGCGGTGCAGGCGTTGGATGCCGCGCAACTGACGGCCGGTCAGGCCCTCGACGCCGCGGTGCGGCTGCCACCGGCCTCGGCCCAGCTGGTGGTGCGATTGCCGGATCTGATCGAGAACCTCTCGGTCGCCATCGACCGGCTCAATTCCACCATCGATCGCCTCGACCGCACCCTGGCGCTGGCCGACCCGGCCTTAGCCGCTTACGACCGACTGCTGCCCCGCCTAGAGGCGATGATCGGCCTCGGCGAAGTCGTCTTGGTCGCCCTCGCCAAGCTCCCCGGCATCTCCCTCCTCGGCCGCCTCACCGGCAAAACCGCCGAGCCACCGCCCGCCCCCGACCCCCCGAAACGCCGTCGCCGCAGGTAGCCGCCGAACCGTTCTCGGGGATTCTGCACGCCCGGAGCGGGCGCGAAGCCCGAGCGGGCATGCGGATTCGAGACGCCCGAGCCAGCATCGTCGCCGCACCCACGCAATCGTCCGCGCCGACAACGCCGCCACCGCATCCGGATCCACTGCCGGCGCACGCTCCGCAGGCGCTCCCGGGGCCCTGATTCGGCGCCGACTGTCCCGCCGGAGGGAACGGCCCGTCGGACTGCGGCCGCGCGATTGCTCAGCGGGTGGTTGCGCGGTAGGTGGCGGCGGCTTTGAGGAGGGTTTCGTGGTATTCGTCCTCCGGATCCGAATCGAGGACGATCGCGCCGCCAGCACCGATGCGCCAGTGTCCGTCATGGCGGACGGCGGTGCGGATGACGATATTGAGGTCGGCCGTGCCCGCCAGCCCGAGGAAACCGATAGTGCCCGAATAGATTCCGCGCGCTTCGGTCTCCAGTTCGTCGATGATCTCCATGGTCCGCAGCTTCGGTGCCCCGGTCATCGAGCCGCCGGGAAAACACGCACGCAGACAATCGATGACGTCGACATTCGGGCGCAGCGTGCCGCGCACGGTGGAAACCAATTGGTGCATGGTCGTATACGCCTCGGTGGCCATCAATTTCGGCACGTGCACACTGCCGATCTGGCAGACCCGGCCGAGGTCATTGCGCAGCAGATCGACGATCATCAGGTTCTCGGCCCTGGTCTTGGGGCTATCGGCCAGTTCGCGACGCAGTCGTTCGTCCTCGGCGGGGGTGCGGCCGCGCGGCGCGGTGCCCTTGATCGGTTTGCTCTCCACCGTGCGGGCACGGTCGACCTTGAGGAAGCGTTCCGGTGAGGAGCAGGCGATTTCGAGATCGTCGAATCGCAGATACGCCGCGTACGGCGCGGGATTGCAGCGGCGCAGGGTGCGATAGAAATCGAGGCCGTCGGCTTCGGCCGCCACCATGGACGCGCTGTCGGTAATGGTGATTTCGTAGGACTCGCCGGCGTGCAGCCGCTCCTGACAGATGGCGATATCGGCGAGATACCGCTCCCGTCCACGGGTGAAAAGCGGTGCGACGGCAGCGGTATCGGAGAACACCTCGAGCGGCGGCGGATTCACCCACGTCGGCAGGGATTCCAGGATCTCGCGGGTATCGCGCAACCAATCCGCGCCCGCCCGAAGGGCTTCCGGCACCGGATCGGTGAGCGCGAGCAGATGGGTCCGCCCGGCGACATGGTCGACCACCACGATCCGGTCGGCGAAGATCCACTGCGCATCCGGCGTGGCAGCGCGATGCGCGGCATTCGCCCCGCAATCGGCCTTCACCTCATAACCCAGATACCCGATATACCCGCACGCGAAATCAAAAGGGAGATCTGGTAATTCGGTATGTCGCAGATGCAGCTGCCCGGCCAGATAGTCGAGAATTCCGCCGGGTACGGTCCGCCGATTTCCGTCCGAGGATTCGACCGTCACCATATTCTCGCCGACCCGATAGCGGATCACTTCCGCCAGTGGCCCGCTCGCATCACCGAGAAAGGAGAACCGATCCAGCCCCGGTTCGACATGCTCGCTGTCGAGCCAGAATGCGGTGGGGGAGTTGCCATATAGCCGAACGAATGCGGCCTCGGTATCGATCGCCCGTTCGATCACCGAATGTCGCAGCTGCCAGGAGCGCCGCGATTCCCGGTACTCGTGTCTACCGCCCTGCAGCGGTTCGGCATGTTCGAACGGCGCGATAATGCTCGACCGAATGCGCTGGCCCGCAGTGAGTTTCGCGAAGTTGCCGAGTAATGCCGCACCGTACTCGCTGGCTATCGATTCGGGATGGAACTGCACCCCCCACTGCGGTCTGCTCCGATGCCGCACACCCATGATCACGCCATCGGCCGCGACGGCGGTGATCTCGAGACTGTCCGGCAGTGGTCGTTCGGCGGCCAGCGAGTGGTAGCGCACCGCGGTGAAACCCTCGGGGAGCCCGGCGAACAGGTCATTGCCGTCGTGCTCGATGTGATCGAGATATCCGTGTCGTGCGGCGGGCGCGGTGGTCACGATGCCGCCCTCCGCGACGACCAGCGCCTGATGTCCGAGACAGACGCCGAGCAATGGCAGTTCGGTCTCCCGGATCACCGCCGCCGATATGCCGATATCCCGCGTGACGTCCGGGCGGCCCGGACCGGGGGAGATGACGACATTGTCGAAGCGCTCCAGCCGCAGCTGTCCGATATCGCCGACCTCGTCATTGCGCACGACCGTGGGCTCTTCCCCGTTCACCTCGCTGATCAGCTGATACAGGTTGTAGGTGAACGAGTCGTAATTGTCGATCAAGAGCGTACGCATCGTGTCCAGAACCCTACGCCGCCCCGGTCGAGGCAAACTGTTGTCATCTGCCTTCAGTTCGACGGACGGCGTGGTGCACAATGTGGGACATGTCTATTGCGCAACCGGTGGATGTGGATCGAGACATCGTCGACTTCGCCATCGTCGGTACCTGGATGGATCAGCAGGGTCTGCCCGGTGGCGAATTCGAGAATGTGACCGCACTCGGCGGTGGCACGCAGAACATCATGCTGCGCTTCGCCCGCGGCGGTCGGGACTATGTGCTGCGCCGCGGCCCGAAGCATCTGCGTGCCAAGAGCAATGACGTGATCCGCCGCGAGGCCAGACTGCTCGGCGCGCTCGACGGAACCGGCGTGCGCGCGCCGAAGGTGATCGCGGCCTGCCCGGACGAATCGGTGCTCGGCGCGGTCTTCTATCTGATGGAGCCCATTACCGGATTCAACCCGCAGAACGAATTGCCGCAACTGCATGCGGGCGATCCGGAGATCCGGCGGCAGATGGGCCTGTCCGCGGTGGAGGCCATCGCGCGTCTCGGCGCACTCGATTACCAGACGCTCGGCCTGAACGACTACGGCAAACCCGATGGCTTCCTGGAGCGTCAGGTGCCGCGCTGGCTCGGCGAACTCGAGTCGTATTCGGCCAACGCGGGGTATCCGGGTCCGGAGGTTCCCGGCCTACAGCAGGTCGGGGATTGGCTGGATCGCAATCGCCCCGCGCAATGGACCCCCGGCATCCTGCACGGCGACTGTCACCTGGCCAACATGATGTTCTCCTATGACGGTCCGGAAGTGGCCGCGATGGTGGACTGGGAGATGTCGACCATCGGCGACCCGCTCCTCGACCTCGGCTGGCAGATCGCGACCCGCCCGGAACCCGGCACCACCGGCGCGGCGCTGATCGGCAAGCTCGGCGCCGTCGGCGGTCTGCCGACACCGGAGGAGATGATCGCGCACTACGGCAAGTTCTCCGACCGCGACCTGGGCAATGTCACCTGGTACACGGTGTTGGCCTGCTTCAAATTGGGAATTGTCTTGGAGGGCACGCATGCTCGCGCATTCGCGGGGAAGGCGCCCAAGCAGGTCGGTGACTTTCTGCATGCCATCACGCTGGAACTGTTCGAGCGAGCGCATCGTCTGATGGACTGAGCGGACCGGTTCAGGTCCGCTGTCGGAATCTTGTCGATGACTGGCTGGATTTATGTCGCTGAAAATATCCAGCCAGCCTAAGGTTGCCGCATGCCAATCGTTCCCGATGTGAAGAACTGGACCTGGGTGCTCGAACGGCGCTGTCCCGAATGCGGATTCGACCCGGAGTCCATCACCTATGCGGCCGTGCCCGAGTTGGCCCGCGAATATGCGGGCCGCCTATCGGCAACCCTCATGCGACCCGACGCCACCGCGCGCCCGGACGATGCGACCTGGTCGGCGCTCGAATACGCCGCCCACGTTCGCGACGTCTGCCGCATCTTCACCTATCGCACGGCCATTGCGGCGCGCACCGAAGCGGTGGATCCGCAGGTCCCCGGTTTCGATGCGAAGGGGCTCGATGCCGCCGAGACCGCCGACGGCATCCCGGTGTTCTCGAACTGGGACCAGGATGTGACGGCCATCGCGGATCGATACGACCAGCAGGATCCGAGCGGGGTCGCCACCGAGTTGACCGACGCGGCCGAGGCGGTCGCGCGCGCCTTCGCATCGGTATCCGCCGCCGACCTCGGCAACCAGGTGCGGCGCAGTGACGGTTCGGTCTTCACCGTCGAATCCCTGGCGTCCTACTTCGTGCACGACGTAATCCACCATGTGCACGACGTGCGGGGCTGAAATCGGGCAATATCGGAACTGAGCAGCGGCGGGATCGGGTAGAACTGGAACCCGTTCGACGGTCTCGCCAATCCCTGTCGACGAATTTCCGATCCGGTACTAGAACGCGTTACAGTTTTCTCGTACTGTGGGTGCAGTCACATAGAAGCCCGTGCATGCGAGAGGTCGACAGGAATGAAGACGAAAGGCGCGATCCTGTGGGGGATCGACCAGGAATGGTCGGTCGAGGAGATCGAGGTCGGCGATCCAGTAGCCGGTGAGGTCCAGATCCGGATGGAAACCGCCGGTATGTGCCACTCGGATCACCACATCGTGACCGGTGCGACACCGATGCCGGCATTCCCCGTCATGGGCGGCCACGAGGGCGCGGGCGTGATCACCAAGCTCGGGCCGAACTGCCCCGCCGATCTGCAGGTCGGCGATCACGTGATCCTGTCGTTCATTCCCGCGTGCGGACGCTGTCCGGCGTGTGTGAGCGGCAATATGGCGCTGTGCGACCTGGGCGCCGGACTGCTGATGGGCCAGGCCATCAGCGATGGCACCTACCGTATCCAGGCGCGTGGCGAGAACGTCATCCCGATGTGCCTGCTGGGCACCTTCGCGCCGTATATGACGGTGCACCACACCTCGGTGGTCAAGATCGACCCGAGCATTCCGTTCGAGGTCGCCTGCCTTGTCGGCTGCGGCGTCCCCACCGGCTTCGGCTCCTCCACCCACGTCGCCGACGTCAAGCCGGGCGAGACCGTGGTGATCGCGGGCATCGGCGGTGTCGGCATGAGCGCGCTGCAGGGCGCGGTGCTCTCCGGCGCGTCCAAGGTGGTCGCCATCGACCCGAACCCGTGGAAGCGCGAGCAGGCGGAGAAGTTCGGCGCGACGCATACCTACGAGAGCATGGCCGCCGCGATCATGCCGCTGCTGGAGGCCACCGAGGGCAGGATGGCGCAGAAGGTCATTCTCACCATGGGCGAGATGCACGGTGAGTACATCGAAGAGGGGCTGATCCTCACCGCGAAGGCGGGCACCCTGGTCGTCACCTCCATGGGGCGCATGGACGAGAGCGACGTCAAGCTGAACAGCTTCCTGCTGTCCATGCTGCAGAAGACCGTCAAGGGCTGTATCTTCGGCGGCGGCAATGCCCGCCAGGACGCCCCGCACCTGCTTTCGCTGTACAAGTCGGGTCAGCTGAATCTCGACGATATGGTGACCCGCCAGTACTCCCTGGAGCAGATCAACCAGGGCTACCAGGACATGCTGGACGGCAAGAACATTCGCGGCATCATCAAGTACACCGAGGCCGACTGGTAAACCGTCGGGTCACCGCTCGGCGAGCCTGGTCGCGATCTGCGTGATCGGCTCGTACGGAACGGCTTGCCGAGCGGAATTTCAACGTCCCCTTTCCCGCCCGGTACGCGCCGCAGTTGTCGGTGGGCGCTGCCGGGTCCGGCTACGCCGCGCTGCGGGTGGGCTCGGCCGAACCGGCCGCCATCCGCTACGCCACCAAGGCCCAGCATCTACTCGGTGTCTTTGCGTGGATCTCTGACGCCGGTTGTCCGCAAATTTCGAGGGCGCGGTTGGCCGGGTTGCGTTGACGGGAGCGGGGTCTGGATTTCCGGAGCGTGATCAGGACGAGGTCTGGTCGGTCTTCCGGTCGTGTGGGGGTGGCAGCCGGAACAGGCCCGTCAGCCTGCGGAGAGCCGTGCTGTCTCCGGATGCTGACGCGTCGCCGATCTCGATCGCATCGGCGAAGGTGAGGCCTTGGCCGGTCAGGCGGAGAAAAGCGGCCCTGCTGATGGTGATGGTCGCGTCGGGGTGCTGGGCGGGTCCGTGTAGTGCCTCGATTGTTTTGTCGTGGATGCGGGCGTGGAAGACCTCGTCGTCGATGTGGAACTCGTAGACGGCGTGCAATCCGGCGGCGGCGTCGGGGTCGAAGCAGGCCCGTAGGCCGAGCACCGCCCAGCCCGGGTGGAACGTCTCGGTCGCACGGGGTTCGCCCATTGCCCACTTCAGGCCCCACCGGGCGAGCGCGAGGATCGCTGGGCCGAGTTCCTCACCTGCTCGGGTGAGGGCGTAGGCGGGCGTGCGGGCAGGCGGCGGGAGGGTGATCTTGTGAGCGAGTCCTTCGTGTTCCAGATGTTTCAGGCGGGCTGCGAGTAGGCCGGTGCCGAGGCCGCGCAGGCTGGCCTGCAGGTCGCCGAACCGTTTGGGTCCGGTCAGCAGCTCGCGGATCAACAGCAGCGTCCAGCGCTCGCCCACGAGGTCGAGGGTGCGCGCGGTCGCGCAGTACTGGTTGTAGCTTCGCTGATCCACTTCATCATTCTAGGCTTCGCGCTTCCCGATTTTGAATGAGCAAGCTTCCAGGAGCATCCGGGCGAGCGGTTCGGGCTGGGTGAGCATTACATCGTGCGGGCCATCCAGCGCGTGGGTCCGGTAGCCGAGGGCTTCGCCGAACTGTTCGAAGGAATAGGTCTGCGGTCTGCAATAGATGGCGGTGCCGGGAATCCGGTCGACGGCCCCGCTCAGGCGAGTGGGTTCGATGAACGTGCGCAGTGGCTGTGGGAGCAGGCGCGCGTCCAGCCATGCCGCAATGTCGGCGTCGACGATGCCGAATGCCGCTGCGGGCGGTGCCGGGATCCGCCAACCTTCCCCGCGGGCCTCGGTCGCCGCGTAGACGGACGCAACGAAGGGTTCGGGGGCCAGATCGACCATGCTGGCGCCGTCTGTCCCCGCCCATCCGTCGACCAGGATGATGTGGCCGACCGCATCGGGACGTGCGTCTGCCGCCTCCCGCACGACCAGGCCCGCGTAACTGTGTCCGACCAGCACAAGCTCGTCATCGTCCGGTGTGCTGTCGAGGGCGGCGGCGACTGCGGTGGCGTGGTCGTGGAGCCCGCAGTCGCCGACCGTGCTGAGGTCTGGGATGACAGTGCGCGCGCCGGCGGCATGCAGCAGCGGGGCGACCCGCTCCCATGCCCATGGGCCGTGCCAGGCGCCGTGGACGAGTACGAATGTGGTCATTGTGATACCTCGGCCCGCCGTGCCTGGACGACAAGCCGTTCTGGTTCGTGTTCGCCCAGATCGGTCTGTTCGCGGGTCGGTAGCAGGTAGCCGATCGCCAGCCTCGCCATGTCATCTCCTGGTCGTCGTGAGGTTCACGAGCCTAGCTATTGACTTCTTATTTTTGAAGTGCGAAGTTCATTTGGCAGTAGCGATGAAGGGAGTTCAGAATAATGAAGGTTCTGTACCGAGCGCAGGCGCACGTGGCCGGAGGCAGGAACGGCCACGCAAGCACGTCCGACGGACAGCTGGATCTGGACCTGCGTCAACCCAAGGAACTAGGCGGGGACGGTGCGGGCGCCAACCCTGAGCAACTCTTCGCGATCGGATACGCCGCCTGCTTCGGAACGACGCTCGCTCTGATCGGACAGCGCAGCAAGCTCCAGGCCGATGACGCGGAAATCGACTCGTCGGTCTCGCTGATCCCGATCGACGGTGGCCGCTTCCAACTCGGTGTCGAGCTACAGATCTCGCTGCCGTCGGTCTCCGGAGACCAGGCCGTCGAACTGGTGACCGCAGCCCATCAGGTCTGCCCCTACTCCAACGCCACGCGCGACAACATCGACGTGACACTGGTAGTCAACGGCAGCCGACTGTGACACCCGCTCCGCTCCCCGCGAGGGGAGCGGGGCTTCGACCTCCGGTTGGGCGACGGACAAAGCTGCTCGGCGACGCTCACTCCACCGCACGGCCGAGTTGCATGCCAAACCAAGTGCCTACCCTCGCGAATGAGGCAGGTCCTCTAGAAACGCCCGGAAGTCGGCAGCCCGGCCGCCAGCGCGGCGTCAGGCGGCGCAGCGCAGTAGCGCCTCGCGCAGGTTGCGGCTGCGGACGTCGTCGAGGACGGCGAGGCCGAGGCGGTTCATCGCGTAGCCGAAGCCGAATCCGGTTGTCGGATCGGCGAATCCGAAGGAGCCGCCGAGGCCGGTGGTGCCATAGGCGTGCTTGTCCGAGCCGAAGCGGAACGAGCCGCGGGACTTGCGGAAGCCCAGGTGGTAACGGGATTTGGTGTGCAGCACCAGGTCATCGGCGGGGACATCGTCGGCGGCCGGGGCGGCGAGTTGATCGAGCACGCTGTCGTCGATCGGGAGCGCGCCGGTCCGACCGGCCGCCGCGCCGTACACCTTGGCCAGCGACCGGGCATTGCCGACACCATTGGAACCCGGCATCTCGACTTCGAGGAGTTCGCGCCGGCTCGCGCGCGCCGGCGCGCCGATGCGCGGATTGGTCAGCGCCGCATGGGAAAGTCCGCGTTTGGCGAAGATCTCGGCACCGATCCGCATCGGAATATCGCGCTCATAGCGCAGGATATCCATGCCCTCGGTGGCGGACAGGGTGGCGATCCGGTCCATGCTCTGCACGGCGGGCAGTCCGATGAAGAAATCCAGGTCGAGCGGCTGGGCGAACTCCTCGGCGAATATCCGCCCGAGCGTGCGATGTTCGGGATCCACGCGCCGCACCAACTCGCCCTGGTACAGGCCGAGGGTGATGGCGTGATAGCCGTGTCGCGTCCCCGGCCGCCACGCGGGCCGCTGGGCCGCGAGAATCGTTGCGAGACCATCGAGATCGGCGATCTGCGGCAGTCGCACCACGCTGTCGAGGCCCGACAGTCCGGCCTGATGATCGATCAGCTGACGCACCGTGACCGCGTCCTTGCCTGCCGCGGCGAACTCCGGCCAGTACTTCGCGACCGGCTCCTCGTAGTTCAGCAGCCCCTTCGATACCGCGCGGGCGACCACGAAGGCGGCCATGCCCTTGGTCGAGGAGAAGACCGGAACGATTGTGTCGCGCTCCCACGACAGTGTCGCGCGTCGGTCCCGGTGGCCGGCCCACAGATCCACCACGAGGCGGTCGCCCGCGTAAACGGCCACGGCGGCGCCGATTTCACCGTGCTGGGTGAAGTTGCGCCGGAAGGCATCGGCGACAGGGCCGAATCCGGCCGCCACCTCGCCATGGACGGTGGGATGTGTGCTCATGATCAGTTGATGGTACCGGCGGTACCGAGTTCACTGCGAGGAAGGTGCGAGGCCGCCCGGTCCCGGCGTCTCGTAGGCTCGATTCGTGGGTGCACTCGAGCAGATCAGGGATTGGCCGGTTCGGCATGCGGCGGCGGGCATCGTCACCCGCGACGGCGCGCGGATGGCGGGCGATGTCGAGCGGGTCTTCCCGCTCGCCTCGGTGACCAAGCCGCTGGTCGCCTACGCGGTGCTGGTCGCGGTGGAGGAGGGGGCGATCGAACTCGATCAGCCCGCGGGTCCGCCCGGAGCTACCGTCCGGCATCTGCTGGCGCACACCTCCGGCATCGCCTTCGATACCACCGATATCCTCGCCGCCCCTGGCACACGACGGATCTACTCCAGTGCGGGTTTCGAAGTGCTCGCGGCCTTCGTCGCGGAGCAGACAGGTATCGCCTTCCCGGAATACTTGCGGGAGGCGGTATTCGAGCCACTCGATATGAAAGCCTCGGTGTTGACCGGTTCGGCTGGGCATGCGGGCCGGTCCACCGCGGCAGATCTGGCCCGCTTCGCCGCGGAACTGCTGAATCCCCAGCTGATTTCGGCGCCGACGCACGCCGCGGCCACCTCGGTCCAGTTTCCCGGGCTCAACGGTGTGCTGCCCGGTTACGGGTCGCAGCGTCCCAACGACTGGGGGCTGGGATTCGAGATTCGCGACGGGAAATCCCCGCATTGGACCGGCGGAGCGAATTCCGCAGGTACCTATGGCCATTTCGGGCAGTCTGGAACATTTCTGTGGGTCGATCCCGAATTAGGGGTGGCGAGTATCGCTTTGAGCGACGAGAATTTCGGCGACTGGGCACGGGAGGCTTGGCCCGTCTTCTCCGATGCGGTGATCGCCGAGGTGATCCTCGCTCGGAACTCTGTTCCGAAGTAACGGATCGGACACGCCTCCGAAGTAACACGTGTAACTCGGGACACTCCAGTACACTCAGGCAACGCCAGATTCGACGGGTCGTTGGGGAAGACGTTCCTCGTCGAAGCTGGAGGTGTCAGTCGTGCGTGCATCGGGTCAGTTCGCGGACGCGACGGCGGGTGTGGTCTATATCCACTCATCGCCAGCCGCGCTGTGCCCGCATATCGAATGGGCACTCACCTCGGCACTGGGCGCACCCGCGAAACTGCGCTGGACCGCCCAGCCCGCCGACGGCCAGCTCCGTGCGACCACCGACTGGTTCGGCCCGGTGGGTACCGCATCGCGAATTGCCCAATCCTTGCGGTCCTGGAATGTGCTGCGCTTCGAGGTCACCGAGGACCCCAGCGACGGTGTGGACGGCGAACGCTACAGCTTCGTCCCGACGCTCGGCCTCTGGCACGGCTCCACCTCGGCCAACGGCGATGTGACCATCGGCGAAATGCGCCTGCGTGCCATGCTGCAAGCCAACAACGAACTCGGCAACTACACCGGCTACGACTTGGCAACCGAACTCGACCGCGCCCTCGGTACCGCCTGGGACGAAGATCTCGAAATCTACCGCTACGGAACCGAATCCGGTGCGGAGATCACCTGGCTGCGCCGCGACGTCGGCTGATCGGCACAGCCCCGCTGATCGCCGAGATGCCCGCGCTCACCGGAGCGCGGGCATTCTGCTTGTGCGGTGCTGGTACTCGGCCTCGATCAGGCGTCGAGGTCGGTGGCGACGAGTTTCGCCACGAGTTCGAGTGCCTGCGGGTCATCGCTACCGCGTTCGAGTGACTGGACGTAATGGGTCGCGCGCTGGCTGTCGTCGATACCGCCGGTCGGGCATCGTCGTCCTCCTCGACAGCGTGCTACAGCGCGGTGTCGTCCCCGAGTTCGGCGAGTACCTGCTGCCCGATCGCGAATGCGGCATTGGCGGCCGGCACGCCCGCGTAGGCGCCGGTGTGCAGCAGTACCTCGGCGATCTCGGCGGCGGTGAGACCGTTGGTGATCGCGGCGCGGACATGCATCGCAATCTCCTCGTGCCGCCCGAGGGCGGTGAGCACCGCAAGGGTGACGCAGCTGCGGGTGCGCCGGTCCAGGCCCTCGCGGGTCCAGATCGAACCCCACACCGCCTCGGTGAGGTAGTCCTGGAACGGCCTGCTGAATTCGGTGGTCCTGGCAATGGCGCGATCGACGTGAGCGTCGCCGAGCACTTCGCGCCGGACCGCCATGCCGCTCTCGGCTCTGTCGTTCATGACCTCTCCTTCGCTATGTGGATGGGGCTCGAGGGGCACCAGGGCTGCCGCGAGGCGGGAACCATTGCCGCCGAACTGGTCCTGTGTGCGCTGGGGGTGCCGCGCGAGGAGGCCGGGCAGATCGCCGTCGCCCCGCTGCCCGCGCTGCACGGGTGATCTGAAGCCGCAGGCGGGACTGCTGATCTCGGGTGCTTGCGGTAGATATGGCGGGCCGCTTTCGAATCGGCCCGCATGGTCACAGCTGCGGTTGTGGCGGAAGCGGTTTGGTGGTCAGCTTCTCCGCCGAGCGCTTGTTCATGCCGAACATGCGCAGCACATGGCAGGTCATCTCGTCGGTCAGTGCGCCAGCGTCGGCCTCGGGCCGGGCGTCCAGCAGTTGTAGCAGTCCCAGCAGCGCTCCACCCGCGGCCATGATCGCCATATCCGGATCCATCGGCTCGAACCGGCCCGCCTCCTGGGCGGCGATGATGTCGCGGCGGGCCCGCGGGGCCAAGCCCTCGTCATGCAGCAGCACCGACATACCCGAATGCAGAATCACCCGAACGCCTTCGGGGATCTGGCGCTGTAGGCGACCGGTCATCCGGAAGCTCACCGCGAATACCTCGGCCGGATCGTCGTAGAGCGCCACGATATCGTCGCGCATCTCGCTGTAGACCTGCAGTACCGAGCGCACGGCCTCGTCGAACAACTCGTCTTTCGAGCTGAAGTGGTTGTAGAAGGAGCCGAATCCCACATCGGCGGCGTCGGTGATCTCCTGAATGCTCACCGCGGAACGCCCCTCCGACAAGAACTTTCGTGCCGCACCGAGCAGCGCGTTGCGGGTGCGCTCGCGTCGGCGATCGATGCGGTTGCGCGCTACCGGCTCGGCCATCGGCTCCCTCTTTCCGCTCACATTCGTTATCGGAATCGTATCTGAGGAAAGGATCAGAGGCGATTGCGAGTCAGTTTTCAGGCGGCCGTGTCGTGCTGCGGGAGTGCGTCGAGGGGTGGCAGTGGGCGCTGGCAGATCTCGTGGGCCTCATCGGCCGGTAGGCCGAGCATGCGCAGCAGATCCTCGGTGACCTGATCGGTGGCCGCGGCGTCGTCGCGGTCGGCTTGGTCGTGCAGTAGCTGGCCGAGGCAGATGGCGGCGCCCGCGACAATGGTCATCGCCAACTCCACATCTTGAACCTGGAATCGGCCAGCGCGGGTCGCGGCCTCGATATCGCGACTGGCCCGCGGGGCCAGGCCCCGGTCCGAGCGGATCAAGGCCAGTCCATTGCTGAGCAGCACCTTGCTGAGCGTGGGATTGCGGCGGTGCAGCCGACCGGTGAGTCGGAAGCTCTGCGCGAAGACCTGGGCGGGATCATCGAGGTTCTCGCACAACAGATCCAGCGCGGCACCGTGCCGGTCCAGTGCCTCCTCGATCGCGGCCTGAAACAACTCCTCCCGGCTCTGGAAGTGGTTGTAGAACGAGCCCATTCCGACATCGGCCGCCTGGGTGATCTCCAGGATCGGCGCGTTCAGTTTCCCGGCCGCGATGAACGACTGCGCGGCGGTGACCAGTGCGGCGCGGGTCCGCGCTTTGCGCCGCTCCAAGCGGTTGGGTTCTTCGCGAGTCTTATCGGCCATCTCTCTCCCCGAATCTGCGGACGACCAGCATAGCTCGTTCAGTCAGTATTGACGAATTCTTCAGATTCTCTTGACTGACGCAATGTTCTTGAGTGACGATATCGTCAGCAGAATGGAGGGTCCGATGACCGACCAGCACGACCCGCATGCGGGTCTGCACAGCGCGCAGGGCGCCCGGCCCGGTGAGCATCCTGGGCGGGCGCGGAATCCGATCGTCAAGGTGCACGATCTGGCCTGGTTGGAGTTCGCGAAGCCGGACCTCGACGGTGCCGAAATCTTCGCTCGCGCATTCGGATTCACGACATCGCTACGCACCGCCGAGGAGTTGCAGCTGCGCGGCACCGATGCGGGGGCGCCCTGCGTGCGCATTCGCCGGGGTGCCCGTTCGCGGTTCCTCGGCCCGGCGTTCCGGGCGGGCGATGCCGCCGATCTGGTGCGCTTGGCGGAGGCGGCCGGTGCGAAGGTGCTGCCGCTGACCGACAGTCTGGGCGGGATGGTGGTGGATCTGACCGACCCCAGCGGCCTGCGGGTCCGGGTTGTCGCGGAGACGCGGGTACTCGATGCCCTACCAGCCCAGGAGCCGCACATCTTCCACTTCGGGCACAAGCTGGAGCGGGTGAACGGCACGCAGCGGCCGCCGCGCGAGCCCGCCCTGGTGCAGCGGCTCGGACATGTCGTCGTGCAGACGACCAAATATCGGGAAACGCTCGATTGGTATCTGCAGCACCTGGGTTTGATAGTCAGCGACTTCCTGTACTACTCGGGGCAGCGCGAGCGTGGGCCGGTGATGAGCTTCATCCGCTGTGATCAGGGCACGGTGCCGACTGATCACCACACTCTGGCGCTGACACTCGGTCCGTCCAATCGATATGTCCACTCGGCGTACCAGGTGGCCGATCTGGATGCGCTCGCCGCCGGTGGCGAGTATCTGCGCGAGCACGGATACCACCGGTCGTGGGGGATCGGCCGCCATATCCAGGGCAGCCAGATCTTCGACTACTGGCGCGATCCGGACGGGTTCATGGTCGAACATTTCAGTGACGGCGACATGTTCGACTGCACCCTCGAGCCGGGGTGGGCGCCGATGAGCGCGTCCGGACTCGCCCAGTGGGGGCCGCCGGTCACCAAGGACTTCCTCGGCATCACGCCCGGCCGGGAATCGGTGCGTGAACTGCGCGCGATCGTCGACGCACTGCGCGAGGACAACGAATTCGATATCCGCCGCCTGCGCGGCCTGTTGAAAGTAGCCAATTCATGAGTGTTTCCGTACTTCGCACGGTCGACGCCTGGTGGGTGCAGACACCACGTGGTGCCGCCCGCATCGACACCGCGGCGACCACGACCGGTGCGCTGCTGGCCGACCGACAGGCGATCGCCGCCGCAGCCGCGAACTCCGATCTCGTTGCCGTCGAAAGCCTTTCGCTGATTTCGCCGGTCACCGCGCCGTGCCGGGTGGTGGCGCAGATGACGAATTTCGTCTCGCATGTGGCCGACTCGGGCATGGACCCGAAGACCGTGCCGCTGACCTTCTTCCGGAAGGCCTCCGGATCGATCAGCGGCCCGTACGACGATGTGGTGCGGCCCGCACATGTGCGGCTGCTGGACTACGAGGTGGAGATCGGGCTCGTCTTCGGCCGTGAGATGCCGGTCGGCACCGAGATCACCCCCGACAACCTCGCCGACTACATTGCCGGACTCGTCGTCACCAACGATGTGTCCGCCCGTGATGTGCAGTTGCCGAAAACCCAGTTCTACGAGGCGAAGTCATATCCGACCTGCACCCCGGTCGGTCCGGCGCTGGTGCTGCTGGACGCCGATGAGCTGAAGCGGTTCACCGATCTGCGGCTGCGGCTGTGGGTCAACGGCCGAGTGCGCCAGGATATGACGGTCGCGGACATGATCTACCGGCCGGTGCAAACCCTGCGGGAACTGACCCGATTCCAACGCATGGACGCGGGCGATCTGCTGCTCACCGGAACCCCGGTCGGCACGGCGATCAGCGCACCGCCCAAGCCGGTGCAGTTCATCGCAAATCTGCTGCCAGCGGCGGTCAAATGGAAGCTGTTCTTCGAGGGACAGGCCAAGAATCCGAAGTATCTGCAGGAGGGTGATGTGGTGGAGGCCGCGATCGCCACCGATGACAGCGCGATCGATCTGGGCCGCCAGCGCACGGTCGTGCGGTACGCCCGATGACCGAGCAGGCGGTGACCGAAAACCCGCTGTGGCCACGCTATGAGTGGCGGCCGACGGGTTGGTCGACGCGCTGCTGGTGCTGCGCCCGACCGCATCGGCCGCCGCCGACCCGCTGCCCCCGATCGACGAGGTGCGGATCGGCTATCTGGATGAGCTTGCGGCGGAACAGGATTCGGCATCATTCACCGGACAGCCACCGACAGCCACGGAGTTGGCGGCACTGTTCCACACCGGCGGTACCACCGGAACACCGAAGCTGGCCGCGCACACCCATGCGGGCGAGGTCGCCAATGCCTGGATGATCGCCGCCAATTCGCTGATCGACGAGGACGGGCACCACTGGCTGCGTCGAACCCACTGCGGTGCCGTCCTCATCCGCCCTGACGGCACGGTACTGCGCGGTGCTCGCACCCTATCGGCGCTGTACGCCGCACTGTCGCGTCCACGACGCGAGCAGGTCTGGTCCCTTCCAGCGGCCTACTTCCGCCGATAGTTGAACTTGACGTCAGAATTGAATACGGTGATGAGCCTATGGTGCCGTGGTACACGAGGTGACCTTCGAGATGGACACACGCAATCTGCTGGACGAATGGCTGCGGCTCGGCAGCCGTCAGGTCGCGACGAATGGGATCGAGCTGCGCGTCGTCGACCACGGCGACGGTCCCGCCGTGGTGTTCTGCCATGGCTTCCCCGAACTCGGATTCTCCTGGCGCCACCAGGTTTTCGCACTCGCCGAGGCCGGTTTCCGGACGCTGACCCCGGATATGCGCGGATACGGCGGCAGCTCGCGTCCGGACCGGATCGAGGACTACGACATCGCCGCGCTGTGCACTGATCTCGTCGGTGTGCTCGACGATGCCGATATCGAGGACGCGATCTTCGTCGGCCATGACTGGGGCGCCTCGGTGGTCTGGCAACTGGCCGTTCGGCATCCGGATCGAGTGCGGGCCGTCGCGGGGCTGAGTGTTCCGGCCACGCCGCGATCGGCGGCGCCGCCATTGCCGATACTGCGGTCCCGGCTGGGCGAGGACTTCTATATGTGCTGGTTCCAGGAACCGGGCGTCGCCGATGCGGCGCTCGCATCGGACGTGCGCCGCACCCTGCTGCAGGACGACGTCGTCAGCGCCCGGGATCTGCTGAACGGCAATGGTTCGGAGATGGTCGCCCCGGCCTGGCTGAGCGAGGCCGAACTCAGTTACTACATCGAAACGTTCACCACCACCGGATTCACCGGCGGTCTCAACTACTACCGCAACATCGACCGCAACTGGGGGCTGGCCGCGCACCTGGCCGATGCGAAGATCCACCAGCCGACGCTGTTCATTGCCGGATCGCAAGACGCGGTCATCCGGTTCACCCCGTCCAGCAAAATGACCTCCGTGCTATCCGACCTGCGGGCCTCGATTGTCCTGGACGGGGCGGGACACTGGATTCAACAGGAACGCGCGGCCGAAGTCAGCGCGGCACTGATCGACTTCGCCCGCAGCATCGGCTGAATTGTCGAGGCCTACCGCACCTGGGCCTGGATCGCCTGCCGATAACGCGCCGACAGCAGGGCTGGGAAGCCGAGGTCGGCTTCCATCACCCGGATCGCCAATGGCGCGGCGAGGGCACGCAGGCGCGCGCATCCCGCTTCGCCGATCGCTTCGTATGGATGGACCGCGAGTTCGTCGGTCCGGGTCTCGAGCGCGCCGCGCCGCTCGGCGCCGTACTCGCTCAGCACGAGATCATCGTCGGCCAGCCAACCCCGCACCCGCAGCCGTCGCACACCGGCGGCCCATTCCGCTTCGCTCCAGGATCGGCTCGCGCGCAACACTTCCGGCGATATCTCACCGGTCGCACTGTGCGTGATCAATGCTTCCGTGCCGTCGAGCCCCTCCGTCATCAGCAGGGCGACGTGTCCGTCGCCGCGGTATTCCCGCAGCAGTGTCTGCGCATGCCACAGCACCAGATGTGGTTCATCGGGCCACGGCAGCGTTGCGTGCGCCGCGAACAGCGGACGGCCGTGTGGGCGTGCACAAGCGCGTTCGGCCGCTTGCCGGGCGAGGTCGGCGGCTTCGCGGACTTCGGGGCCGGTGATGTCGTCGCCCCACGCCTGCCGAAGTGACCGGTCGACAGCACGCAGTCGTGCTCGCAAAATATCTGCGGGCGCGGAGATTTCCCATGCGGCGGGAATGACGGCGCGCACCGCGGCCGGATTGAAGTTGAAAAAGGTGGCAATGGTGACCGCGTCCGGCACCGGGCCGAAGGCCGCGGACCGGGATGCGAAGTACATCATGCGCGGATCGGTGATGCCCAGCTCGCGGTACTCATCCGGGCCGTATGGGGTGAAGTAGATCATGCCGTGTACCGGCTCGAGAGCGCGGAACGTCAGGCGGGCGCTGTGTGGGGAGACCGTGGTCAAGGGATCGCTCCGGTATCTCGTCGTGTTCGAGTGGCTCAGTTTCGACGGCCGCACAGAAATTCCGTGCGGCCGTCGAGTCATCGAATCTGCTTGCGTTCCTGCGTTACTCGGATTGCACGCCGTTCTCGAAGTAGCGGCGCGGATTGCGTACCAGGATCGCGTCGATATCGTCCTCGGTGAGCCCCCGTTCGAGTAGTGCCGGAAGCACATCCGCACTGATGTGGCGGTAGTTCCACTTGGGCGCCAACTGCGCCTTGGCATCGGGGTCGAACCAGTCGATGTGGCAGGCTGCGTCATGGGCGATAACGATCTTGTCCCGATAGCCGCGCCGCACCAGTTCGACAATGGTGTCGATCCGATCCTCGAAGGGCAGCAGGACGTCGAGCCCGAATCGGTCCATGCCGAGCAGCGATCCCGCATCGGCGACTTCGGTGAGGTAGTCGACGTCGGTGGTGTCGCCGGAATGGCCGATCACCACCCGGCTCAGATCCGCGCCCTCCTCGGCCAGCACTCGCTGTGCCACCAGCCCGGACCGAGTGTGCGGGTTGGTGTGCACGGTGATCGGCGCACCCGTTTGCGCCGAGGCCCGGCCGACCGCGCGCATGACGCGTTCGACGCCGGGCGTCAGTCCGGGTTCCTCGATGGCGCACTTGAGGAATCCGGCGCGCACACCCGTATCCGCGATGCCCTCGGTGAGGTCCTTGACGAACATGTCCACCATCGGTTCCGGCCGGTCGAACAGCAATCCCGGTCCGGTGTAATGGAATTGGAAGGGGACGTCGTTGTAGGTGTAGATACCGGTGGCGACGATGATCCGCAGATCGGTGCGGGCCGCGATCTGCTGGATGCGCGGGATGTACCGTCCCAGCCCGAGTACGGTCGGGTCGAGGATGGTGTCGATGCCGAGGGACTTCAGCTCGTCGAGCTGTTTCACGGCGTCGTCGATGCGGGCGTCCTCGTCCCAGTCGGCATAGTTCTGCCGGAATTCCTCGCCGAGTATGAAGACGTGCTCGTGGACCAGGACGCGGCCGAGTTCGCTCGAGTCGGCGGTGCCAGTTGCGGTGGGTACTGCTGTCAACGGGATGCCTTGTCTGTGAACAGGTTCGGATCGATAGCGCGCTTGAGAATCTTGCCGGTGGCGCCCTTGGGCAGCTGGTCGGTGAAGGCGAACCGGTGTGGCACCTTGTAGGCCGACAGCCGCTCCTTGGCCCAGGACCGCAGTTGCTCGGGTTCGAGCTCGACGCCGGGTGTGGCGGCAACGACCGCACCGACCTCCTCGCCGTATCGGTCGTCCGCAATGCCGATCACCGCCACTTCGACAATGTCCGGATGCTGGTAGAGGACCTCCTCGACCTCGCGTGGGTACACGTTGTACCCGCCGCGAATGATGAGGTCCTTTGCGCGGTCGACAATGTAGACATAGCCGTCGGCGTCGACGCGGCCCAGATCGCCGGTCTTCAACCAGCCGTCGGACAATTCGGCGGCGGTGGCATCGGGCCGATTCCAGTAGCCCTTCATGATGCTCGGGCCGTGCACGAAGATCTCGCCGACGGTATCGGCGGGCACCACCTTTCCATCGAGGTCGCGAACCTCGATCGAGGTCCCCGGCAGGGCGGCACCCACCGATCCCACCCGCTGTTCGCGATCGAGCGGATTGTAGGTGGCCGCACCGGTGGATTCGGTGAGTCCGTAACCCTCGAGGATGGTGGCGCCGAAGCGGTCCGAGAAGGCCCGGATCACCTCACCGGGCAGTGACGCTCCGCCGGAGGCCGCCAGCCGCAGGCTCGTGAAGTCCGCGGGGCCGTAGTCACCGGCGGCGTGCAGCATGGCATTCCACATGGTCGGAACTCCGGCGACATGGGTGAGCTGGCGATCGCGGATCATCTCGATCATGGCCCGTGGTTCGAACGGGGTCACCATGGCGAAGGATGCGCCCGCGTTGAGCGCGGTCACCAGGCATACCGCCTGTCCGAAGACATGGAACAGCGGCAGCCCGGTGCCGAAGCGATCCTCCGGGCCCAGCCGCAGCTGATCGGTGAAGATTCGGGCGGTCTCGTTGAGATTGGCGACGGTGAGCTCGACGCCCTTCGGTTTGCCGGTGGTGCCCGAGGTGTAGAGCAGCACCGCGGTATCGTCGGCGCCGCGGTGCACCGGTTCGGTCACCGGACTGTTCGGCTCGGCGTGCGCGCCGGGCTCGAGCACCAGTAACGGGAGATTCCGTTCGGTGGCCGCCCGCTGGGCGGCATCGCGCGCGCTGTGCCATGCGATCGCCATCCGCGCGCCGGAATCATCCAGTACGTAACCGATTTCGGGCACGGTGGCCATGGTGTTCATGGTGATGGCGATGGCCCCGATGAGTTGCGCGCCCAGATACGCGACGACGAATTCGGCCACGGTGGGCGCCACCAGCAGCACCCGGTCGCCGGTGGCGATACCGGCTTCGCGGAGCTGGCCGCCATAGGCCGCGCTGCGGCGGGCCAATTCGCCGTAGGAGATGTGGGCGTCCGCGGTCAGCAGCGCGGTGGCCTCGGGGCGTTCGGTGGCGTGTTGCCAGAAGCGGTCGGCGACATTGGTCACGGTGTCTCCCTGTCGGGTCGTTTCCGCTGATCCGATGCTGTCGGGGCAGCCGGATTCGCAGGCATGGCTTTCTCCCGATCCAGAGGTGGGAGAGGTCTGATGTGACGCAGGCCACGTCAGTGCGTCGGAACGCTACTTGAATTCGGCGTCATGTTCAATAGATAGTGCGTTGCTCCTGGTCGCCCTGCCGTGCCTGTCGTACGTCGTGGGGTAGGGGGAGCGGCGCACGCTGTTACGATCCACGACGTCAGCGAGCCCGACGACAGCGAGTGAGACGGTGAACGCCCAGGAAGCCATCGAGGACCAGTCCGGTCGGGTGCCTCCGCGTAGTAAGCGGGGGATGCGCACCCGGACCGCGCTGGTGACCGCGGCGCGTGAGGTGTTCGAACGGGACGGCTTCCTCGATGCCAGGATCAGTGACATCTCCAAGCAGGCCGGGGTCGCATCCGGATCGTTCTACACCTACTTCGATAGCAAGGAAGAGATCTTCGCCGCGGTCGTCGAGCAGGTGCGCGAGGAGATGTTGCACCCGCATATTCGGGAGCGGGTCGGCATCGATGATCCGCGCGAGCTGATCGCCGCCGCCAATCGCGAGTATCTGCAGTCGTATCGGCGCAATGCGCGGCTGATGGCCGTGCTCGAGCAGGTATCGAAAATCGACGAGAAATTCCGGGTGCTGCGATTCGAGCGCGCCATGGCGTTCGTCGAGCGCAATGCCGAGATGATCCGGAATCTGCAGAAGCGCGGCCTGGTCGATGCCGAGTTGGATGCCGCGATCACCTCGCAGGCGCTGTCGAGCATGGTGAGCCGCATGGCCTATTTCGTATTCGTCGAGGGGCAGAAGATCTCCTTCGAAAAGCTGGTGACGACGCTGAATCAATTGTGGTTCAACGCCCTTCAGCTGAAGGAAGTTCGCTGAGCCGGCATCGGCCCGGCGCCAGCTGTATTCGCTTCGATCATCTCTGTGACCCGGATCACGCGCCATGCGATCGCTCATGAACTTGACGTCGGATTCAAATTCGGTGACGCTGGGGCGGGCACCTCAGCATCAGGAAAGGCTTACGACATGGGTCGTTTCGACGGAAAAACGGCGATCGTCACCGGAGCCAGCCGCGGTATCGGGCTGGCCATCGCGCAGCGGCTGGTGGCCGACGGTGCGCGGGTCTGTGTGACCGCCCGCAAACAGGACGCGCTGGATGCGGTGGTCGCCGAACTCGGCGGGCCCGAGCATGCCGTCGCCGTCGCGGGACGAGCCGATGACGTCGATCATCAGCGTGCGGCCATCGACCGCACGCTGGAGGCCTTCGGTTCGGTCGACTTCCTGGTCAACAATGCCGGTATCAATCCGGTGTACGGGCCGATGGTCGAACTCGACCTGGACGCCGCCCGCAAGGTGTTCGAGGTGAACTGCCTGGCCGCTATCTCCTGGGTACAGCAGGCGCACAAGGCGTGGATGGGTGAGCACGGCGGCGCGGTGGTCAATGTCGCGTCCGTGGCCGGAATCAAGCCCGCGCCCGGCATCGGGTTCTATGGGGCCACCAAGGCGATGCTGGTGCACATCACCCAGGAGTTGGCGGTCGAACTCGGCCCGTCGATCCGGGTGAACGCGATCGCGCCCGCCGTGGTGAAGACCCGCTTCGCCACCGCGCTCTACGACGGCCGCGAGCAGGAGGTCGCCGCGGCGTATCCGCTCAAGCGCCTCGGCGAGCCCGAGGACATCGGCAGCGTCGCCGCCTTCCTGCTCTCCGCCGACGCGGCGTGGTTGACCGGACAGCTGATCGTCGTCGACGGTGGGGTCACCCTCACCGGAGGTGTGGCGTGAAGGCTTGGCAGGTAACGGAACTGGGCGAACCGGCGCAGGTGCTGCGGCCGGTCGAACTGGACGATCCGACGCCGGGGCCCGGCCAAGTGGTGGTGCGGACCCGCGCCGCCGCGGCGAACTTCCCGGATGTGCTGATGTGCCGGGGCGAGTACCAGGTCAAACCGGAACTGCCGTTCACTCCCGGAGTCGAACTGTGCGGGGAGGTGGTCGCGATCGGTGCCGGTGTCGACGGCATCGCGGTCGGCGACCGGGTGCTCGGCGGCGCGGCGCTACCGTGGGGCGGATTCGCGGAACTGGCGGTCATGGACGCCGTCGATGTCTTCCCCGCCCCCGCGTCGCTCGACGATGCCGAGGCCGCGGCATTCTTCATCGGCTACCAGACGGGCTGGTTCGGGCTGCATCGGCGCGCGGGCCTGCGGCCGGGGGAGACGCTGCTGGTGCACGCGGCGGCCGGTGGTGTCGGCAGCGCGGCGGTGCAATTGGGCAAGGCGGCCGGGGCGAAGGTGATCGGGGTGGTCGGCAGTGCGGCCAAGGCCGAAGTGGCGCGGGCACTTGGCGCCGATATCGTGGTGGATCGCAGCGCGCAGGACTTCGTGTCGATCGTCCGGGACGCCACCGACGGTCGCGGTGCGGATGTAGTGTACGACCCGGTCGGTGGTGAGGTGTATCAGCGATCCACCAAATGCATCGCCTTCGAGGGCCGCATTCTCGTCGTCGGTTTCGCGGGCGGGCAGATCCAGTCCGCCGCGCTCAATCACGCCCTGGTGAAGAACTATTCGATCGTCGGTCTGCACTGGGGTCTGTACCGCGGTAAGGATCCGCAGGCGGTGCGCGACTGCCACCGGGAGCTGACCGGACTGGCCGATCAGGGTCTGGTGAAACCGCTGATCGGCGAGCGGCTGCCGCTCGATGACGTGGCCGCCGGACTGCAGCGCCTCGCCGACGGCAAGACCGTCGGCCGCGTAGTTTTCGAACCGTAAACGGTGCCAACCGAATTCGACAAGGGAGAACCGTAATGAGCAGTGAGACAGCCCGTACCGCCATTGTGACCGGCGCCGCGCGCGGCATCGGCGCGGCCGCCGCGCGGCGGCTGGCGGCCGACGGATTCGCGGTCGCCGTCCTGGATCTCGCGGAAGAGGCGGGCAAAGCCGTTGTCGCCGAGATCGAATCGGCTGGCGGCCGGGCGCTCGCGGTGGATGCGAACGTCGGCGACGAGCAGGCGGTCGCCGCGGCGGTGGAGCGGGTCGCCGCCGAACTGGGCGCGCCGACCGTCCTGGTGAACAATGCGGGCGTCATTCGCGACAACATGCTGTACAAGATGACCGTCGACGACTGGGACACGGTCATGAACGTGCACCTGCGCGGGTCCTTCCTGATGAGCCGCGCGGTGCAGAAGTACATGACCGAGGCGCGCTGGGGTCGCATCGTCAATCTCTCCAGCACCTCCGCGCTCGGCAACCGCGGCCAGGCCAACTACTCCGCGGCCAAGGCCGGATTGCAGGGATTCACCAAGACTCTCGCGATCGAACTCGGCAAATTCGGGGTGACGGTCAACGCCATCGCGCCTGGCTTCATCGAGACCGAGATGACCGCCGCGACCGCCGAGCGCATGGGTGTTTCGTTCGAGGAGTTCAGCAAGACCCTGGTGGCGCGGATTCCGGTGGGACGTGTCGGCAAGCCGGAGGATATCGCGCATACGGTGTCGTTCTTCGTCAGCGAGGGCGCGTCGTACGTCACCGGTCAGGTGCTCTACGTCGCCGGTGCGCCGACGGTCTGAGTGGGGGCGAATATGAAGGTATTCAATGGAATCGGCGAGCTGGAGCAGGCCGTCGGCACCCATCTCGGCTACAGCGAGTGGCACACCGTGACCCAGGAGCAGATCGATCTGTTCGCCGCGGCGACCGGTGACCACCAGTGGATCCATGTCGATCCGGAGCGCGCCGCGCAGGGACCGTTCGGCACCACCATCGCACACGGGTACCTGACCCTGTCGCTATTGCCCGTGCTGGTCTCACAGGTATATCGCGTCGACGGGCTGAAGATGGGTATCAACTACGGCTGCAACAAGGTTCGCTTCCCATCGCCGGTGCCCTCCGGCAGTCGGGTGCGGGCGGGAGTGGAGCTGGCGGAGATCAAACCGACCAATGCGGGAGTCCAGGTGACGGCCCGGGTGACCATCGAACGCGAGGGTGGCGATAAGCCCGCCTGCGTTGCCGAGGCGCTGTCGGTTCTCGTGCCCTGAAGAACTGAAAGAAGTGACCGCCGAGCACTGTGTGTCCGGCGGTCACTTCGTTCGAGCGAGTATGCGAACCAGACTGTCTCCCTGACGATATGAGCAGGGAGACAGGCCCTTATCGGCTCAGAATCCGGCTTCGGTGGCGACCCGGTCGGCGGTGTCGACGAGTCCGTCGATCAGATCCGTAGTCGGGGTGCCGGCCATGGCACGGTTGCGCGGGTCGTCGAGGGCGCGGCGGAACACACCTTCGGCGATGATCGCGAGTTTCCACAGGCCGAGGGCATGCCAGAAGCCGAGTGCGCGGCGGTCCCGTCCGGTGATCGCGAGATATTCCTCGACCAGTTCGGAACGTGACGGAAACCCCGGGAGAGTGCACATTTCGGTACCCGGGATGGCCGCTTCGCCGGGCATCGGCCAGTAGGCGAGCAGACTGCCGATATCGGCGAGCGGATCGCCGAGGGTGCACAGCTCCCAGTCGAGTACGGCGGCGATCGCACCCGTATCCGGTGTGGTGATCACATTGCGGAGATTGTAATCGCCGTGCACGAGCGCGAGTTCGCGCTGTTCGGGAACGGCGGTTCGGAGCCGTTCGGTGAGGCGGTCCACCAGCGGCAGGTCCCGGGTTTTCGACTTCTCCCACTGTGCCGACCACCGTTTGAGCTGTCGCTCGGCGTACGGTTTGTGACTGGCGAGGTCGATCAGCGCGGTGGCTTCCAGGTCGACGGCATGGATTCGGGCCAGCGTCTGCACCAGTGACAGTCCGGCGCTGCGGCGCAGGTCGGGGGTGAGTCGTTCGGCGGTCTCGACCCCGTCGATGACCAGCCCGTCGACGAATTCCATGAGCACGAGCCGGATATCGCCCTCGGGCCGGACATCGTGCACGCGCGGCACCGGGACATCGGTAGGTGCCAGGGCCGACATGACGCGGGCCTCCCGCGCCACATCGTGCGCGGACGCGAGCAGGTGGCCCAGCGGCGGACGGCGCAATACCCAGCGCCGCCCTTCGGCATCGGTGATCAGGAAGGTCAGATTGGACTGGCCGATGCCGACCCGTTCGGCCCGCACCGGCGCGGTACAGGCCGAACCGAGTCCGGACACCCAGTCCACGAACGCGGCCGCATCGATATCGAAGCCGGTCGCGTCCGCGGTGGGCCGAATGAGTTCGCTACTTGTCTGCATTCGTTCCTATCCGTCCTATGCCCCGCCGGCCCTGAACTTACCCAGTTCGGCGTGCGCGATGGTCCGTTTGTGCACTTCGTCCGGGCCGTCGGCGAGACGCAGCGTGCGCAGGTGCGCGTACATGCTCGCGAGCGGGAAGTCGTCGGTGACACCGGCCCCGCCGTGCACCTGGATCGCCCGGTCCACGATCCGCAGCGCCATCTCCGGTGCGGCGATCTTGATCGCGGCGATCTCGGTCCGGGCCGCCTTATTGCCGACCGTATCCATCATCCAGGCGGCCTTGAGGGTCAGCAGCCGGGCCTGTTCGATATCGATGCGGGCCTCGGCGATCCAGTCCTGGATATTGGCGCGCTCACTCAGCTTCTGCCCGAACGTGATTCGCGTTTCGGCGCGGGCGCACATCAGCTCCAGCGCGCGTTCGGCCATGCCGATGGCACGCATGCAGTGGTGGATGCGGCCCGGCCCCAGCCGGGCCTGGCTGATGGCGAAACCCTCGCCCTCGCCCTTGAGCACATCGGTGACGGGGACCCGCACATCGGAGAAGTCGATCTCGGCGTGGCCCTCGCGGTCGGCGTAGCCGAAGACCGGAAGATTGCGCATGACCGTGACGCCCGGCGCGTCGATGGGCAGCACCATCATCGACTGCTGCCGGTGCTTGGCCGCGTCCGGATCGGTCTTGCCCATCACGATGAGCACCTTGCAGTTCTTGTGCAAAGCGTTGGAGGCGAACCACTTGCGACCGTTGAGCACGTAGTGGTCGCCGTCGCGCACCATGCTCAGCTGGATATTGGTGGCATCGGAGCTGGCGACGGCGGGCTCGGTCATCGCGAAGGCGGAGCGGATGGTGCCCGCGAGCAGCGGTTCCAGCCAGCGCTCGCGGTGCTCCTGGGTGCCGAAGAGGGTGAGCACCTCCATATTGCCGGTATCGGGGGCCGAGCAGTTGCACGCCTCCGGTGCCAGATGCGGGCTGCGGCCCATGATCTCGGCCAGCGGGGCGTACTCCAGGTTGGTCAGGCCCGGACCCCATTCGGGATGCGGATGGAAGAGGTTCCACAGGCCGCGGCCACGGGCCTCGGTCTTGAGTTCCTCGATGATCTGCGGATGGTGGTGCGGATCGCCGGATGCGGCCATCTGCTTCTCGTACACCGCCTCGGCGGGGTAGACGCATTCATCCATGAAGGCGAGCAGATCGCGCTGATATTGCCGGGCGCGGTCGGATGTTGTGAACAGATCCATCGAGGCTCCGATCGTCGGTGCGAGCTGTCGAAAGCGACTGCGCCGCAAGTTGGGTGGGTCAGTTCAGGTTTTGTCCCCGTGGCTGTAGCGCGGGCCACAGCCGGGCGGCCGTCGATTCGGCGTCGCGGTGCACAATGCCGCCGAGTCCGAGCAGTTCGGCCGCGGTGATGTTCTGTTCGAGGTCGTCGACCATGATGGTCTGCTCCGGCGCGGCGCCGAGTCGTTCGCAGCCGATGAGATAGGCCCGCCGGGACGGTTTGCGGACGCCGATCTCCGCGGAGATGGTCACCGCGTCGAACATGGTCGGCAGGTCGAAGCCCGCATAGCAGTCGTCGCCGAGCGAATTCGACAGCAGCCCAACGCGATAGCCCGCCGCGCGGACATCAGCGACCAGCCGGATCATCGCCGGATCGGGATGCAGCCGAGACTGGATGCGATCGACCAGGCCCACGGCCTCGATATCGGCGCCGTGCGCGCGCAGTCGCCGCGCGAAACCCTCCTCGAACGCGCGCTGACCGATGCGGCCCTCTTCGTGATCCACCAGCAGCGCACTGCTTTCCGGATCACGGGTGAGCAGCCGCAGCGGCAGCCGCGAATCACCCAGCTCCGCGCCGAATTCGGCGAATGCGGTGAGCACGGCCGTGGTGAGCACCCCGCCGAAATCGAACAGCACCGCGGTGCGCCCGCTCATGTCAGCGACCTCCGGTAGCGCTGCATGCCCGCGATCCACCGGTCGTGATCGGAAACCTTGCGGTGCAGGAATTCTCGGACCTCCGCATGCGGCAGGATGAGGAACCGCTCGTCCTCGACCGCCTCGATCACCCGATCCGCTACGTCGAGGGGACGCAGTACCGCCCCGGCTCCGGTGACGGCCCGGGTGGCGAGGTCGCCGACGGGTCCGCCATCGGCGCCGAGTCCGGTGAGCATGGCGGTATCGACACCCATCGGGCACAGGCAGCTGACGCGTACCCCGCGGTCCCCGTAGGTCACCGCCAGCCATTCGGCGAATCCGACCGCGCCGTGCTTGGAGACCGTGTAGGTGGCCGAACCGATCTGAGTGAGCAGCCCCGCCGCCGACGCGGTGCTCACGAAGTAGCCGCCGCCGCGCTCCAGCCAATCGGGAACGAGCAACCGCGCCGCCCGCACATGGGCCATGACGTTCACCTGCAGCGCCTGCTCCCACTGCGCGTCTGTGGCGTCGAGTCCGGGGCCGCCGCCGACACCGGCATTGGCGAAGAACATGTCCACCGGACCGAATTCGCTGGTGGCCGTGTCGATGAGCTTGCGGAGATCGGATTCGGACGCGGCGTCAGCGGCCAGCCCGGACACCGCGCCCGAGAATTCGGCGGTCAGGCGGCGGGTGGTCGCCGCGAGCCGATCGGCGTCGCGGTCGGTGATCAGGACTCGGGCGCCGTGTTCGAGTAGACGTTGCGCGATGGCCGCGCCGATGCCACCAGCGGCGCCGGTGACGATCGCGACCGCGTTGCCTACCTGCATCAGCTCTCCTCAGCAGTCAGTCGGACCAGCATTTTGCCGGTATTGGCGCCGCGCAGCAGGCCGAGGAGGGCGTCGACCGCGGTGTCGATACCTGTCTGCACCGTAGTGGGGACGCGGAGGCTGCCGTCGCGCACCCAGTCCGCTGCGAGTGCCGCGTATTCCGGTGCGAGGTCACTGTGGTCGGTGACGATGAAGCCGCGCAACGACAGTCGGCGCACCACCGCCAGCGCCAGATTCTTCGGGCCGGGCGGTGGGGTTTCGGCGTTGTACCCGGCGACGGCTCCGCACAGGGCGATGCGGCCGAAATTGCGCATCGAGCCGATCGCCGCCTGCAAATGGTCGCTGCCGACATTGTCGAAGTAGACGTCGATGCCGTCCGGGGCCGCCTCGTGCAACCGTTTCCCCAGACTGCCCGCCCGGTAGTCGATCGCGGCGTCGTAGCCGAACTCCTCGACCAGCCGCCGCGCCTTCTCCGGACCGCCCGCCGACCCGATGATCCGCGCCGCGCCGAAGTGCTCGGCCACCCGGCGGGCGGCGAGGCCGACGGCGCCCGCCGCGCCCGAAATGAAGACGACATCACCCGGCCGGACCGGTGCAATTTCCTTCAGGCCGACATATGCCGTCAGTCCGGGGATGCCGAGCGGGCCGAGGTAGCTCTCGGCCGGAGCCAGGGTGGTATCGACGACTCGCGCGTGCCCGGCGTCCAGCAGCGCATACTCCCGCCATCCGAGATCGTGCAGCACGGTCGCACCGACTTCGACGCCGGGCACTCCCGAGGCGACGACCGTACCGACCGCGCCGCCGTCCATGGCGGCGCCGAGCCGGAACGGTGGAATGTAGGACTTCACGTCGTTCATGCGGTTGCGCATATAGGGGTCGACCGACATCCAGTCGTTGCGAACCAGCAGCTGCCCGCTGCCGGGATCGGGGACATCCGTCGTCACGATGCGGAAATCGGATGGTGCGGGTTCCCCGGTGGGGCGGGCCACCAGATGTACCTCTCGGCTCTTCACGGCCAGAAACCTCCATGCTCATGCGCGACGATCAAGGTGTCCGTCGGGAGCGGACCGAGCCCCGGGACGGCTCCGACACTAATTGAAGTTGACGTCGGATTCAATTGTGGTTCCGTCGGCCTGCGGGTTGCCTGTTGATCAGGGGCGCTCTACCTCATACCCCGTCAAGACTTTCCGGAGGAACGGACGCGGGATATCGGCCGCCGACGTCGGGTCCGCGCACAGGGCTTCCAAGATGCGGCGCAGCGGTCGGCCCTCGTCGGCCACGAAGCGGATCAGTCCGTGCTCGGCGCAGCGCGCAAGTACCGGGGCCGCGGCGGCGATCGCCTCTTCCATCCGTCCCGCCTCGGAAAGGCATGCCGCCCAGAGGAGTTCGGCTGTCGTAATGGCACGGGGCCGGTTATCGGCGGCGATTTCGGCCACCAGAGCCTCGGCGCGTGTGCAGGCCTGCTCGGTTGCGGCGGGGGAGTGCGCGCCGAGCAATAGCCGAATCGCGCTGTCCTGCTGGAATTCCGCGGTGAGCGTGTGCAAGGTGTTCGGCAGGCGGCGATACGGCGGCAGCTGGACCAGCGCGTCACGGTCCTGCGGATCGATGGGCAGCCCGATGCGCACGCGTTCGTTCACGATCCGCGCGGCGAGCCGGGGCAGTGCGAGGTTCTTCGCGATCTCGGCGCCCTCGGCCAGCCGGGCTTCGGCTGCGTCCATATCACCGCGCAGGGATTTGACCCGCGCCCCGATGGCGTAGGTGGCAATCATGATATCGACGAGCGCGAATTCCGGTCCCAGCGCGACACTTTCGTCGAGCAGCGCCTCGGCCTCGGCAATATCGCCGACGTCGTATCGAATCGCGCCGAGCAGAGCCGAAGCCAGCTGGGCGCCGTAGGAGTGCATTCCGATCGTCTGCGCCAGCGCGAGCCCGGTGCGCAGCTCGGATTCGGCTGCCGCGATATCGAGCTGTTCACTCGCCGCGATACCGGACAGACAGTAGCCGTATACGATGCCGAAGGGGCCCTTGCGCTTCGGGTGATACGGCGCGGCCCACCGTTGCCACCGGCGCGCCTCGTCGAAGTCGAATTCGTACATTGCGCACATGGACGCGACGTTGGCGCCGATCATGGCGAAGAACGAGTCGATCGTCCCCGCCGAAGCGTCTTGCTGCAGGCGCTGCTGGACCAGCTCCGGCAGGCCGTCGAAGTCGTCGGCGAACAATCCCGATGTGGCGCGGATCAGGGCAACCTCGGCCCGCATATCGGCGGTGTCGGTCTCGTCCCGCATGCCCGAATCCAGCATCGCCTCGACCATATCCAATGCGGTACGGGCGGGCTGGAGGCGTTGCAGCGTCACATCGGACCAGGCCACCAGCAGCTGCAGCCGCGGGTTCGTATTCGCATAGGCCGGTGGCAGCTTGGCGACCAGCCCGAGCAGTGTCGCCATCTTCGACCGTTCCAGCAGCTCCAATCCGCGTTCCTCGATAATGCGCGCCGCGCCGGGGGCGTCGTTCGCGGCCAAGGCGTGGTCGACCGCTTCGGGCAACATTCCGTGGTCCGCGAACCAGGTCGACGCGGCCGCGTGCAGCCGTCGCAGCCGCGGCGGGTCCTGGCGGGCGAGCCGGTGCCGCATCAGATCCGCGAAGAGCCGGTCGAATCGGAACCATTCCGAGTCGTCATCGACGCGACGC